>JAEYNG010000009.1 GCA_023412695.1 Planctomycetota bacterium
TCAGTCCGTTCGGCGTGTTCTTGCGGATGCGCTCCAGCCCGCCGGGCGCAAGGTCGTCGGCGCGGACCTCGAGCACCGTGCAGAGACGCTCGAATGTCGCTTCGTCGGGCGCGGTTGCGCCGTTGCCCCAGTGCGTCACCGACGCCGGGCTTACGCCCACTTCCGCTGCCAGCCATGCCCGCGTGCGGCCGCGGGCGTTCAGTGCGCCGTCGAGCCGCGACGCGAAATCGTCCCGATGGGTGCAGCGGTCATCCTCGTCTGACACGATGCGCCACGACGGGGCGGTGTGCGCCCGGCTGTCAGAACGCGTCAGCCGCACGCCGCCGAACTCACGCACCGCGTCGGCAAAGTCCGCGGCGATGCGAGCGTTGCCGGACGTGAACCGAGGCACCGCGCCCGTGAGCCCGCCGTCGCCGATGAGGTAGCCAAGCAGCCTCACCTCGCATTCACGCATCGACGTGTCGCCGAACGCCTCCAGCCGCCGCGGCACCGCGACGTGGTCGCCCTCGCAAAGCTCACCGAGCGGCTTCCATCCGTCGATCGTCAGGAACGGGTGCGTGAGCGTCGTGCGGATGCGCCGACCCAGCCGCGTCGTGACCTCGAACACCGGCTTGTGCCCGTCGTCGATGAAGTCGCTCGGCGTGGTCCAGCCGAGCTTGAAGTTGTCGTGCAGCGTCGCGAGCCGCCCGCCGCGCCGGCGGTACAGCTCCTCGATCGTGACGAGCGAGCCGTCCTCGAGCACGATCTCCGCATCGGCGGCGAGACACTTGCCCATCGACGGCCTTGCCGCGACAATGATCATCTCGCCCTGCTGCAAGCCGCTGAGCAGCTCGTCAAGGTCCGGATACCCCGTCGGGATCCCGCAGATGCCGCGGCCCTGAAGCGCCTCCAGCCGCTCCACCTCGCGATCGAGCAGCACGTTCAGCCGCTCCGCCGCGGAGGTCTCTTCCTGCTGCGCGATCTCGAAGATCAGCGACTCGGCGGAATCGACCACCTCGCGCGCGCCGTCAGGGCCAAGCACGCCCGCGTTGTACGCGTCATAGAGGATCTTCCCGCCCGCGTTGATGAGCTTTCGCAGCTTCGCCTTGTCCGCGATGATCTTCGCGAAGTGCGCCGCCGACGCCGGGCCCGGCGTCTCCTGCGCGAGCTGCTGCAGATACGCCGCGCCGCCAACGTCCTTGAGTTGGTCGCGGTCGCGCAGCTCCTCGTGCAGCAGCAGCAGGTCGCCCGACTGCTTCTGGTCATACAGCCGGACGATCGCGTCGTAGATCGCCGCGTGCGACTCGAGGTAGAACGCGTCCGGCGACTTGATGATCGGCACGACGTCGTGGATGACCGTCGGGTCGAGGATCATCGCCCCCAGCAGCGCCATCTCCGCCTCCGGCGAGTGCGGCGGCGGCTTCTCGAACATCTTCTCGAGCTGCACGTTCTGCAGCGGGTTCCCCGGCCCCCCTGTCCCGCGTCCGCGCCGGCCATCGCCGCGCGCAAACTCGCGCTGGGGCTGATTGGGCGAGGCCGAGGATTCGGGCGAGAACGTGCTCATGGACGCGGCAACCTACGGCACGGCGGCCCATGCCGCGCGCAACCGACAAAAAACACACCGATGATTCGAGAGAGATTGTCCCGGTTTAAGGGACCACCTTCACAATACTCACCTTGGGCGCGAGAAGTTCGTACACCAGCTCCACGTCCCGGTCGCCCAGGCGGATGCAACCCATCGACATGCTCCGGCCGATCGAATCAGGCTCGATCGTCCCGTGCACGCCGAAGCCCGTGTGGGCCTTGCTCCCCTCGTCGAAGCCGTCGAGCCCCACCCAGCGCTCGCCGATCGGGTTTTTCGGGTCGTCCGCGCCAAAGCGCTCCCCTGTCCGGGGGTTCACCCATGACGGGTTCACGAGCTTGCTGTTGTTCCGGACGACGAAGTTGGCGATCGGCGTGCCATTGTCCGCCCCGAGACCGACCGTGAACGAGCGGACGTACACCCACCCCGGCTCCGCCCCGCTCGCCAGGCGCGAGGTGCCGATCGACGTCGGCGACGGCGGGTCGCCCATGTACACGTCCATCCGGTACGCCGACTTGCTCACAACCGCATGGAACGGCCCGTTGGCGACTTTGAGCTTCTGGCCGATCTGGATGCGGCTGGGGTCGGCGAGGCGGTTCAGCCGCGCGATGAGCATGTACTCCGTCGTCAGGCCCAGCTTGCGGTTGATCACCGGCAGGCTGTCCCCGCTCACGACCGTATAAATCTGGGAGAACGCATCCCCGGCCGCCGCGGTCGGGGAGAACACCAGCACATCATTGAGCTCGCTCATCCAGCGGCGAATTGCCGGACGCTCGGTCTCCGGCGTGCGCTGGTCGAGCAGCACCCTGTTCAGGAGGTTCCGGCATTCCACCAGCTTTCCGTCGCGCTGCGCGCGCTCCGCCGCATCAACCAACGCCGACAGCTCCGAGATCAGTCCCGTGCGCGTCGCGGGCGCAGCGGGGTCACTGGGCGAAGTCGGGCCTGAAACAAGGGGGTCATTGACCGGGGTTGTCGGCGGCGTCGCCACAATCGGCGGCTCGGTCGCACGCTGCGTATCCGGCAGCGGCTGATTCAGCGTCGGCTGCGATTCCGGCTGCGTTGGCGGTACGCCCATCGTCAGTTCCGCCGGCTGCTGGCGAGGCTGCGCGGGCGGTGTCACCGGTTCGCTCGACGCCAAGGGGTCGGGCGCGGTCTGCGCGTTGGCCGACTGCGGCCCCACGATCGGGTTGCCGCTGTCCCGGCTCCACAGCATCCACAACAGCCCACCGCCGCCGATGACGACCAGCGCCGCGACGCCAAGGGCAACCCGCGTCTTGGCCCGCCGCTTGGCGCGGTACACGGCGACGGACGAACTAGGGACGCGCTGGCCGCGCGCATTCTGCGATGCAAGAGCCATGGGAGCTTCCGTTCTTCCCGCTGGGGAGACGAATCGTGATGCCTTGACGTGAGCGCCGACGTGCTCTCGGCGGACGCGTCCTGTGTAATTCGGTCAGCCGGGGCCGCGGCGTCCACCGCTTGCCGGCCCTTGAAACCGGATCATCCTCGACTCCGTCACCAGCGCATCCAGTGGACGGTCATGCGGTTCCCGCGGCAGGCTCTGCCCCTCCGGCAGCACCTGCACATCGAACCCGACGCCGACCACCGGCGCAGGGCCGTCGATCCGGGCGAGGAAGCGATCATAGAACCCCGCGCCGTGGCCGATGCGCGTGCCCGCAAGATCAAATCCGAGCCCCGGCACCAGCAGCAAGTCGATCCGCCCCGGTTCGACGACCGGGCACGCCTCGCGCGGGTGCAGCAGCCCCGCCGCGGGCATCCCGGCGTCCGGCTCGAGATCTTCTTCAAGCGACACCACGACGCGGGCGGTCATCGTCCGCGCCGGCCAGTCCGTTCGGGGCAACGCGACCACCTTCCCCGCCGCCAGCGCCCGGCCGATCAGCGGCCGCAGGTCCACTTCCGGCCGGTGCGCCATCGGTACGAACGCCAGCACGCATCCGGCCCGGGTGAACTCGGGCAGGGACTCGATCCGGGTGGCGATCCCGTCCGCCGCGGAAACCATATAGGAAGGATCGAGCCCCCCGAGCCGGGCCCGGAGGCCGGCGCGAGCGGCGGCTTTTTCCGCTCGAATGTCGTGCACGGCGCAGTGTAGCTGTACGCCGGGCGGTTACGATGGGGCCGTGCCGCTGATCCTCTGTGGAATCGACGAGGCTGGTTACGGCCCCCTGCTCGGCCCGCTCTGCGTGTCGATGGCGACGCTGCGCATCGACGACTGGACCGAGGGCGAGAAGGCCCCCGACGTCTGGAAGCTTCTGCGCAAGGCCGTCGCCAAGGCGGGGACCGGCGCCCCCTCTGCCGCCGCGGCCGCGAAGGCCGCGGCCCCCGCCAAGGCCGCCGCCGCCACGATCGCGAAGAAGAAGGCGAGCAAGCCCCGCGCGAGCGCGGGCGCGGGCCGCATCATGGTGGACGACTCCAAGAAGCTCAAGCTGGCCAACGACGGCAAGAAGCACCCGCTCACGCACCTCGAACGCGGTGTGCTCTCCTTCCTCCTCTGCCGCGAGCTGGACGCGGCCGACGAACACGCGTGCGAGGTCCCCGCGAGCGACGCCGCGCTCCTGCGGGCGCTGGGCGTGACGATCCCGAGCCAGGAGTGGTATCACCCCGAGGGCGTGTGGTCGTGCCCGTGCGCGTGCACGGCGGGGGAGCTGCTCATCGGCGCAAACGTCCTCCGCGCGGCGATGTCGAGCGCCGGCGTGAGCTGCATCGGCATGACCTGCCGCGCGATGTGCGAGCGCGAGTTCAACGAGGTGGTGCATGCGGCGGGCACCAAGGCCGCCGCGACCGAGGCAGCGCTCGTCTCGCACTTGTGGTACGCGTGGGAGAAGTGGGGGAGGCGCGAAAGCGCGGCGGATGCGGGTGCGCGTGCAAGCGGCGAC
The DNA here is from genome assembly GCA_023412695.1 of Planctomycetota bacterium. Lineage (GTDB taxonomy): Bacteria > Planctomycetota > Phycisphaerae > Phycisphaerales > UBA1924 > JAHBXL01. The sequence continues at coordinate 4,453 of JAEYNG010000009.1, forward strand.
TCATCACCCGCGCCCGAGGGCACGAGTGATGAGGCGGGCGCGACGAGCCTGCGCGTAGTGTGCGACCGGCAGGGCGGACGCACGCAGTATGGCGGGATGTTGAGCCGCGCATTCCCCGAGGCGGCGGTGACGACGCTGGAGGAGATGCCCGAGCGGTCGCGCTACGAGGTGTCGACGCGCGAGCGGTCGATGGCGGTGCAGTTCATGCCCGAGGCCGAGAGCCGGCACATGCCGGTGGCGCTGGCGTCGATGACGGCCAAGCTCGTGCGCGAGACGCTGATGGGCCGCTTCAACCGCTACTGGAACGCCCGCCTGCCGGAGCTGAAACCGACGGCGGGGTATCGCCAGGACGGCTGGCGCTGGCTGAACGACGCGGCGGCGGTGCTGACCGGGGCGGAGCGGGAGGGGATGATCCGGAGGGCGTGAGGCAATTGAAACACGGAGGCGCACAGGGGCGCACGGAGGAGAGGCTCACCGCGGAGACGCGGAGGAGACGGCCGTGGCAATCGTGAGGTCGATTCTCCAATGGCTCGAATGTCGCGATCGCGGAGTTTGATGCCAGTGCATGAGCGCCTTGTCAAGGCGGACTGCTGGTCGGCATCTCGTCATCAAGTCGACGCTGTTCTTCGATCAGCTTATCGAGTTCGTCGAGCGTGTATCGCTCGCGGGCGCGTTCGCGGAGTGCGGCTCGAAGCTCAGGCGAAAGTGAATCGACAGAGCGACCTGGATTGTCGAGCCAGAGTTGTATCTCCGACTGAAGCCTCATTCGAGCATCGACCTCCGAGCCATCCGACGCTGGGGCTCGCATCCCATTGCGGTGTGAGCGATGTGTAAACAGCGCATCGGTAGCAACAACTGTTACGAGAAGCATACAAACAACGGCTGCAAAGATGGTTGCGGCTGACAATACACGGCGCCAAGTCAACCATTCCGTAATCGTGATTGTGAACCGACTATTTGGGTCGAGTAGTACTGTTTCGTCGGGTAGCGATGGAGTTGACGCCTCCTTCGGCGCGGACGAACTCCGCAGAGCAGCCGCAGCGAGTGATCCAATGACCTGACGGCCCCAACCGGCCCAGAGTTGCAGCGAGATTTCGCAACTGAGCACAACGGCCGCAGTCAAGTTCAAGAGCGTCCATGTCTCGCGTTCGAAGTGGAATGGAATGATCGGATTGAACACCAAAGCAACTAACCCAAGAGCGAACGCAAACGGTCGTCGGCTATGTGACACGGCAACAAGAGTCGCGTAAGCGGATCCTCCACAAACAAACAGTCGCAGGAACTGGAAGTAGCTGTACGGCAGCCGAGCGCCAGATGCGGCAAGCAGGAGTAACAGCACGGATACGCCGAGTATGGCGCAGACGCGGACGCGAGCTGTCGTATTGCGGTGCTCTTCAGGCAAGATCATTCCCTCCGGTTCAGGCGGAAAAGCGGTTAGAGGCGATGAAGCCGAACCGCTATCCAATCCAGGCGCGACCCGAAACGGTCTCCTTGGTCTTTGCTACATGGCGTATAGTACTTGACGAGCACGCCTTCAGAAAGGAGGTCCATCATGACCAAGTTTTTGAAGGCGGCGCGCCCGGTGCTGTAGGGATTGGAGGACACCTCGGGAAGTCGGCAGTAACTCATCCGGTGACCCCCGAGCCCTGTAGTCTGCCAGTGTCGGGACAGGCTCAAATAGCCCGAGCCGGGTGGAGTGAGTTCCTCCCGATACCTTGGGCCGCGCCGCCTGTGCGGCAAAGGCCCGGCAGGTGCCGGGCCTTTCTTATTTGCGGTATTACTGTCTGAGAACCGTCTCTCACACGGTCGACGGTGTACTTCGTGCCGCTTTGTTCAGTGGTACGGCAAGGCAGATACGCTTGAATATGTCCAAGGACCGGCAAGACCCGACGAACGCCGCACCCTCCGACCCCTCCGCCCTCCAGGCCCCGTGGCGGCAGGAATACCTCGAGACCGTCGACAAGCAGGAACGCGCGGGGGCGCTCGAGAAGCCCGGCAGCGGCAGCTTCCTCCGCGACTACTGGCTCGCCCCCGCCGATGACGCGACCAACTTCGTCATCGTGCGCACACGCCCCGCCGAGCCCGCCCGCGGCGGCATGATCCTCCTCAACCGCTACCCATACGCCGGCGGGCACCTGCTCGTCGCGCTCGGCGAGCCGCGCCCGACACTGCTCGACTATGACCCGGCCCAGCGCGCCGCCCTCTGGCGGCTCGTGGACGCCGCGAGCGACCTCGTGCAGGAAGCCCTCGCCCCGCAGGGCGTGAACATCGGCATCAACCAGGGCCGCGCCGCCGGCGCGGGCGTGCCAAGCCACCTGCACGTGCATCTTGTGCCGCGATGGGGCGGCGATGTGAACTTCATGAGCGTCGTCGGCCAGGTCCGCGTCATCCCGGTATCACTGGAGAAGATGGCGGCGCGATACCGCGAGGCATGGACGCGTATCGCCCCGCGATGGGCCGATCTGCTCGCGTGATCCGCGTGATGAAGCCTCGCGCAGAGTCGCGGAGCCGCAGAGACGAACCAGAATTGAAATACGCGAATCGAAGTCGCGCACAGAGGAACAACGCGCGATCAATACAGGAGCGCGGGCACGCCTGTGCAATCCCCAGTCGTTCACGCATCCACGATTTGCAGTCGCCCCGCCCCTCTGCGCCTCAGCGTCTCTGCGCGAGGCTCTCCGGCTCTCACGCCGCCCGACGCCGATTGAACGCCAGCCCCACGCGGTACTGCCCGCCCTCCGCGTCCGCCGGCTCGCACCGCACGCACACCGTGCCAAGCCACGGCACGCCCGACCCGTTCGGGCACACCGTCACCTGCATCCCCGGCTCTAGCGCCGAGCGCGTGATCGCGCCGATCCCGCCCTCCGAGCGGTCCACCACCTGCAGCTGCGTCAGCCCATACCGGTCGCGGCCGTTCGTGTACGTCGCCGTCAGCGTCCCGTCCGACGCCTCGCGATCGCTCGCGCGACGCTCAAGCTTCAGCGTGTCGCGGCTGGTCTCGAGCTTGACGACGGGGCGGACGCGGACGTGGGTGCTCAGGCGCATCGGGGGGCTCCAACCGCCGCGCCGTGTCCCCTTCCCCGGATTCCCCCTCCCCCCGCACGCGGCAAGGTGAAATCGACGTCATCCACGCGCGCCTTGAGGGCTATGCCG
>JAEYNG010000027.1 GCA_023412695.1 Planctomycetota bacterium
GATGGAGACCACGCGCACCATGACGATGGAAGTGACTCCGCCCGGCTCCGAGCCGCAGGAGAACACGACCTCGGGAAACCACACGATCGACCTGCTTTTCCGCGTCGATCAGGCCGACCAGAACGGCACGAAGATCTCGATGAAGATCGATCGCATCGAGTTCACTGCCAAGTCCGCCCGTGGCGAGCACACCTGGAAGAGCACCGACCCGCGCGTCGCCGGCGACAACACGAACCAGGCGCTGGTGACGATGCGTCCCTCGCTCGGCGCCACATTGACTGTTGAACTCGACGCCCAGGGCAATGTCGTCAAGGCCGACAACGGCGGCGTGCAGATCACCCCTGGCACGCTGTCGGACTTCATCAAGATGGTCGTCACGCCGCCGCACATCCGCACGCGCTGGAGCCCGATCCTCAGCCCGCGCAAGAGCGATTTCACCGTCGCCGAGGGCGAGGCGTGGAGCCACGCCGAGGAAATGGTGACGCCGCCCTTTGGCATCTTCGTCTCCACGAACAACTACACGTTGAAGTCCTCAAGCGACAGCGATGCGACGATCACCTTCACCGGCGACTTCACTCTTCGTCCGATGAACGAGGGTGCCCCGCTGTTGTTCGAGGTGAAGTCCTCGGACGTCAAGGGCACGATCAACTGGGACGTCGCCAAGGGCATGTTCAAGGACTACGAGTGCGAGCAGCGCGTCGAACTCTCGGGCAACGCGCAAGGCTTCCCGATGACCCAGCGCACGCACACGATCGTCAAGATCCGCCATGCCGATGCCGCCGGCGCCAAGCCTGTCGAGGCCAAGCCGGCCGAGTCGAGCAGCGCGGCTCAGTGATCGCTCACCCGGCCGCGGCCGCCGAGATGATCTTGATCGCGTCGTCGATCATCGGCGTTGTGACATCCAGGTGACAGACAAACCGCACGCGTCGGGGCCCCGTCGGCAGGGCCAGAACGCCGCGCGACTTCAGCGCCTGGCAGAAGTCCGCCGCGGTCCCCACGTGCTCGGCGAGATCGACAAAGCACATATTGGTTTCGACCTTGAGCGGGATTGACAGCCCGCGGCAGTTGCCTAGTGCCTCCGCGAGCCGACGGGCATTTGCATGATCCTCGGCCAGCCGTTCGCGGTGATGTTCGAGCGCGTGCATCGCCGCCGCCGCCAGCACACCGGACTGGCGCATCGTCCCGCCAAACATCTTTCGGAATCTCGCGACGCGGGCGATCGTCGCCTTGTCCCCCGCTACCGCCGAACCGGCGGGCGCGCCGAGCCCCTTCGAGAAGCAGCACGACACCGTGTGGAAGTGCCGCGCATAGTCCGCGGGCTTCAAACCGGTCGCGGCGCACGCGTTCCAGACGCGTGCCCCGTCAAGATGCAGCCGGAGACCGTGCGTGCGGCCCACCCGGGCGACCCGCTCGATCTGCTCGATCGGCCAAACTGCGCCGCCGCCGCGGTTGTGCGTGTTCTCGATGAGCAGGAGCGCCGAGTGCGGACTGTGAACGTTGTTCGGCCGCACCGCGTACTCGACTTCGCTCGCGTCGAAGATCCCCGCATCACCTGACAACGGCCGGATCATCACCCCCGAGAGTGCAGCGGGTGAACCGGTCTCGTAGTGAATGATGTGACTATCGGCGTGCGCGACCACCTCATCCCCGGGCTCGGTCTGGGCACGGATCGCCGTCTGGTTCGCCATGGTCCCCGTCGGAACGAAGCACGCGGCCTCCTTCCCCATAATCTCCGCGACACGGTCCTGCAGCGCGATCACCGTCGGATCGTCGCCGAGCACGTCATCCCCGACCACCGCTGCGGCCATCGCCTGCCGCATCGCCTGCGTCGGCCGGGTCACCGTGTCGCTTCGTAGATCAATAGCCTGTGCAGACATCCGTGCCTCCTGTTCTGACTCTCACCACCTTTGTCCCGGTCTGTGACGTGCACCACAGTCTACGGCCGACAACGAAAATGCCGCGGAAGTCGGAGCGACCCTGTCACCGGAACCTCCTGCGCAGTTAGCATGTGCCGCGGTCAGAGCAAAGCACCGGAGCGCGGGAATGAAACGCAAACTCGGCAAAGCGACCACCCCTGGGCACAAGCCGAGGACTGTCCCATCCCGCAAGCCGGTTACGAGCCGGACATCCAAACTGAAGACTGATGCGCGACGCGACCGCCGCGTCGGCGGGCCCACACGTCTGGCGGCGATCGACATTGGCTCCAACAGCGTGCGTCTCATCGTCGCCGAGACAGACGGCGCGGGCTCGTACCGCGTGCTCGATGACGAGAAGGAGATCACGCGGCTCGGCCGCGGCCTGCACAAGAGTGGCAAGCTCCACCCAGAGACGCAGGAACACTCGGCCGTCACCATCGCGCGCATGAAGTCCATTGCCGAGGGCTACGGCGCTTCTCGCATCCGGGTTGTGGGGACCGCGGCGTGCCGCGACGCCTCCAACGCGGAAGAGTTTGTGGCGCTTGTGCGCAGGCGGTCGGGGCTGGAAGTTGAGATCATCCGTCCGGAGCAGGAGGCCCTGCTAGCGTACCGGTCCGCCGCCCGGGCGTTCGACCTCACCAGCACGCCCGCGGCTGTCGTTGACCTCGGCGGGGGAAGCCTTGAAATTGTCCTCTCGGCCGAGACCGGCCGATCCGCTGCACGCTCGAAGGGGCCGGGAGGGGGCGTCATCGAACGCGTCTATAGCCTGCCGTTGGGCGCCGTCCGCATGACCGAGCAGTTCGGGGGCCCGAAGCATGCCGCGGGCAAACGGTTTGACGAACTCACGCGCTCCGCACGGACACAGCTCAAGGAGGCGATCGGGAAGCTCCCCTTCGTGCCGCGCCTGGTCATCGGTACAGGCGGAACGTTCACGACCCTGGCCTCGATCCTGATGCAGCGACAGCCGGAATCCGCCGAAGCTGGCCAACTGCCGAGCTCGGTTCAGGGCCGCGAGATCCGGCGGTCGGATGTTCGGCACGTACTCGACTACCTGCGGAAGCTCCCGCTCAAGGAGCGGGCCGGTACACCCGGATTGCCAGCGGACCGCGCGGACATCATCGTTGCCGGGCTCGTCGTGATCGATGAGCTTTTCCGAGCGTTAAAGGTGAACACGCTCCATGTGCACGAGGGCGGCATCCGCGACGGTCTGCTGCTCGACATGAGCGGCAAGGACTTGCGCGCGGCCGGCAAGAAAGCCGCGACCGACCCGATCGCCGGCGTAAAGCGATTCGCCAAGGCGTGCAACTTCGAGGCTGCGCACGCGTCGCGCGTGACGCGCCTGGCGCTCAGGCTCTTCGACCAGCTCCGCGAGCAATCCGCCGCCCTGCACGCATCGAAGCGTCGCCTTGGCACGCTGCTCGAGCCGCGGAATCGGCTCCTGCTCGAGGCCGCCGCATTGCTGCACGACATTGGCTATCTCGTGAACTACGCGTCGCACCACAAGCACTCGTACCACCTGATCGTGCACGCCGAGCTGCCGGGCTTTACACGCCGCGAGGTTCAGGTGATCGCGAACGTTGCCCGGTATCACCGCGCCGCCGAACCCAAGGCGACTCATTCGAACTTCTCATCGCTGGACACCGACGACCGCCTGCGCGTTGAAGCGCTCGCGGCGATCCTCCGTATCGCCGACGGGTTCGACCGCACACACGCGCAGCTGGTCACCGATGTGCGCATGCAGTTTCAAATGCGGAAGCTGACGATCGGCGTGATCGCTACGGGAGAGCCCGCGGTGGATATGTGGGGTGCAATGCGCAAATCCGGCCTGTTCGAGCGCGTCTTCGGGACCACACTCAGGCTCGAATGGGTACTCCCGGAGTCCGAGCTTGGGGGCAAATCGTCAGGGCTTTCCCGCGGGCGATCCGGTCAAAGCGGACCACAAAGCAAGACCCGCCAATCCGTACGTAAAAGCTGATTTTTCCACAACTTAGGGCCTGATGGATCGGTCTTGGCGCAGTCTGGTCGCGAGTCGCGAGTCCGGTTCCGGTT
>JAEYNG010000051.1 GCA_023412695.1 Planctomycetota bacterium
CGGCAGTTCCTTGGCCATCTCGTGATGATGACGCAGCGTGGGAAGGATCTCGTCGAGCAGTGCGCGAACGTCCTCGCCGCACTTCTCGCGGGCCTTCTCGACCTTCTCGATCAGCTCGGCGTGCCCCTTCTGCATGCACCGGGCGAACTCGCGGTCGAACTCGGCGCCCTGGAGCTGGCGGAGCTTCGCGATCGGGTCCTCGGCGGTCTTACCATCTTCGCGCTTCTTCGCCATCATCTTCTGCTTCACCTCGGAAGGCGACAGCAGCGACAGGTTCCGCTCACGGGCGACGTTCTGCACCCGCTTGTCCGCGTCGGTGTGGTCCTTGACCATGTGCTCGCCGAAGCTGCGCACTTCCTCAGAGGTGCCGCGATCCTGCGCCAGCCGGCCCGCCTCGATCTCCTCCTGGTTCTTCGCGTGGAGGATCGAAAGGATCTTCACGTCATCGCTGACGTTGTCCCATGCCTCGTCGGCGTCGACACGCGCCGCGGCCGGCGGGTTCATGTTCCGGGACTCTCCCAGGTTGTCCCGACGCGGCGCGTCGTTGCGGTTCACGTCGTTGCGGTTCACGTCGTTGCGACCCGCGTTCTCACGGCGCCAGCTTTCATTCTGCGGCGCGATGTTGCGGTTCAGGTCGTTGGGCTCGTTTGTCGCCCGGTCCGCGGAACGGTCGCGGCTCCGATCGACCGCACGATCCGCGGTCCGGTCCACATTTCGATCCGTCGGCCGGCTCGGCGTTGTGGCAGAGCGGGCCGAATGCCCATTCGGGTTCGTCGCCGGCCAACGGTCGTCGCGGTCCGCCGTCGGCGGAGATTCCATCGTCGTCGGACGGTCCATGAACGACTCGTCCGCGGTCGTGTCGAGCCAGTTGTCCCGATCGGCGTTGCAGCCGGTCAAGACCAACGAGCCCGCTACCAACAGTCCACAGTGCTTGAGCATGGTGTTCCTTTCGAGTGAGAGAGTGATGATGGAACAATGCCCCGGAGCGATGAAAGTTCCGTGAACGTGAACTGAAATCCGACTGTCAGTTTGCAGATTGGTCGCAGCTAAGACAGCAGCACGCGCTGCGCCGGCTCCACCCGGGTCCCGGCAATGTCCGTCACCGCGTGGCTGAACCCCGGCCGGATCGCCCCCGAGGCCCATCCCCCCCACTCCCGCCCCGGCCGCGCGGGCGGCGCGAGCGCGATCATCGCCACCTGGTGGTCCGGCCCGAGCTTGAACCGCTTGGTGATCCGCCCGAGCGCCTCCATCACCGCGTCCATCGGCGACGCGCCGCGGCGCATCAACTCGACCGCGAGGAACGAGCCGCACGTGCCCATCACCAGCTCGCCGTTCCCCGTCGCCGCGGCCGCGCCCGCCACCAGATCCACATACAGGCCGTGCCCGATGATCGGCGAATCCCCCACGCGTCCCGGCACCTTGAACGCCATGCCCGAGGTCGAGCACGCGCCGGCCAGCCGGCCCTGCGCATCCATCCCCAGCACGCACACCGTGTCGTGCGACTCGGACGGCCCGCTCCTCGCCTTCTCCTCAACGTTCAGCGGCGGGATCCAGCCTTTGTACCGCTCGCGGTCGAGGTTCTCCGGGTCCGCGATCCACATGTCCCACTCGCCCTTGGCGTACTCGGTCAGCAAACCCTTCTCGCCGATCGGCGCGAACCCCTCGCGCTCGGCGAAGCGGTCCGCATCCTCGCCCACGAGCATGATGTGGACGGTCTTCTCCATCACGCGCCGCGCGATCATGCACGGGTTGGCGAACCGTCGCATGCACGCCACCGACCCCGCCCGGTCCGGGTTCTCCATAATGCAGCCGTCGAGCGAGACGCGCCCCGACGCGTCCGGCAGCCCGCCGATGCCGACCGAGTTCACGGTCGGGTCGTTCTCGACGGCCGTTGCGCCCACGATCACAGCGTCGAGCGCAGATCCGCCGCGGGACAGCACCTCCCACGCAGGCGTGTTAGCGATCGGCCCGAACGACCAGGTTGAGAGCACCAGTGGCGGCATCCGTTCAGCATACCGCCGCGAGCCGGGCGTGTAACCAACCCCGGGCGAACTGCCGATATCCTCCTCGCCATGCCGCGCCTTGACACCATCTTCGACTCCCTCCGCACGGGCAAGCGGAAGGCGCTCATGCCCTTCCTCTGCGGCGGGTACCCCGGCCCGGGAACCGTCGCCGCAGCGTTGCCCGAGCTCGAACGCGCCGGCGCGAGCGTCGTCGAGATCGGCATCCCCATCTCCGACCCCATCGCCGACGGGCCGGTGATCGCCGCGGCGATGCACCAGGCCATCGCCAAGGGATGCACGCCGGGCGCTGTCGCTGACGAGGTGCGCCGTGCCCGCGAGGCCGGGTGCACGCTCGGCATCGTCGCGATGGTGAGCGTGTCGATCGTCTGGCGCATCGGCCGCGACAAGTTCTTCCGGCAGCTCGCCGACGCCGGGTTCGACGGCCTGATCCTCCCGGACCTCGTGGCCGAGGACAGCGAGCCTTGGCGAAACACGGCGCGCGACTGCGGCCTGACCACCTCCCTGCTCATCGCCCCAACCACCTCCCCGCAACGCGCCGCGGCCATCGCCAAGGCCTGCTCCGGCTTCGTGTACGTTCTGACCCGCACCGGCATCACCGGCACCTCGGCCCCGGCCGGGCAGTCGATGACCGGCTCGGTCATCGCCGAACGGGTCCGCGAGTTGCGGCGGGTGACTGATCTGCCATTGGCGTGCGGGTTCGGCATCGGCACCCCGGAACAAGTGGCCCAAGTGGCTCATGAGGGTGGGGCCGACGCCGCGATCGTCGGCAGCGCTCTGGTCAAACGCATGGGCGAGGCCGGGTCGGACGCGGCCGCTACCGCCGGAACGTTCTGCCGTGAGCTCGCGGCAGGTCTGACGCCGCCGGGGAACCGCCAATAACCGACAGGCCTGAGGCCGGCAGCAATTTGGAGCTCGCGGGCTCAGAATTCCTTCACACTCGCCGACTCCCCGCAACAATCAGGCTTGAGAGACCGCGGGACCCTCTTTCTCGGAACGCCCTGTCTGATCCCTGGCCGCGAGCGTAACGGAACGCTGGCGCGACCGGGGGCGGCGATCCCTGAATGCATGTGCCGCGGCTGGAAGGCCCAATGGCGCTCGAGAACGGCAGTCATCATGGCGGTTCGATCCTCTCCCCCTCGCGGCACGAGGCCGTGAGCAGCTACGTCTCGCCCAAGTCGCGATACCAGCAGAACGGGAATGGCATGAGCGCTGCGGCCGGTCAACGCGTCGACAACTTCTACGCCGCGGACGTGTTCAACGAGCGCGTGATGCGGCAGCGGCTGCCCAAGGACGTGTTCAAGCGCCTGATGGAGACGATCCACCACGGCAAGCCGCTCCGGCCGGAGCTCGCGGACGTGGTCGCCGCGGCGATGAAGGAATGGGCGATCGAGAACGGCGCGACGCATTACACGCACTGGTTCATGCCGCTGACG
>JAEYNG010000234.1 GCA_023412695.1 Planctomycetota bacterium
AGCTTGAAGACGTCCGCGAAGAAGTCCTCAACCTGCTCGGCCACGGCCTCGAAGGCGCCGAGGGCGGCAGCGAGCGGGCCGGCGCGGGCGGCGGCGGCACGGGCGGCAAGGCCCAGGGCGGCAAGTCCAAGACCCCCGCGCTCGACAGCTTCGGCCGCGACCTCACCGAGCTCGCCCGCGAGAACCAGCTCGACCCGGTCATCGGCCGTGCCACCGAGATCGAGCGGCTCGTCCAGGTCCTCTGCCGCCGCACCAAGAACAACCCCGTCCTCCTCGGCGAGGCCGGCGTCGGCAAGACCGCCATCGTCGAGGGCATGGCCCAGCGCATCGTCTCGGGCGATGTCCCCGACATCCTCCATGACCGCCGTCTCGTCGTGCTCGACCTCGCCATGATGGTCGCCGGCACGAAGTACCGCGGCCAGTTCGAGGAGCGCATCAAGGCCGTCATGAACGAGGTCCGCAAGGCGGGCAACGTCATCCTCTTTATCGACGAGCTCCACACCCTCGTCGGCGCAGGCGGGGCCGAGGGCGCGATCGACGCGTCCAACGTCCTCAAGCCCGCGCTCGCCCGCGGCGAGATCCAGTGCATCGGCCCGACCACCTTCGACGAGTACCGCAAGTACATCGAGAAGGACGCCGCCCTGGCCCGCCGCTTCCAGTCGATCGTCGTCGACCCGCCGAACGACGAGCAGGCCGTCGAGATCCTCAAGGGCCTGCGCGACAAGTACGAGAAGCACCACCGCGTCCAGATCACCGACGCCGCCGTCAAGGCCGCCGTCGAGCTCTCGGGCCGCTATATCTCCGGTCGCGTCCAGCCCGATAAGTCGATCGACGTGATCGACGAGGCCGGCGCCCGCGTCCGCATCAAGAGCATGACCAAGCCGCCGAACCTGGCCGACCTCGAGGGCGAGATCGAGCGCCTCAGCGTCGCCAAGGACGAGGCCGTCAAGGCCGCCGACTACGAGAAGGCCGCCGAGCTCCGCGACAAGGCCGAGCAGCTCCGCCGCGAGAAGGAGACCATCCAGCGCCAGTGGCGCGAGAAGGCCAAGGAGGTCTCCGGCATCGTCGACGAGGACGTCATCGCCGAGGTCGTCAGCAAGATGACCGGCGTGCCGCTCCAGCGTCTCGAGAAGGAAGAGGCCCAGCGCCTGCTCGAGCTCGAGAAGGAGCTGCACAAGAAGGTCGTGTCCCAGGACGACGCCATCAAGGCGATCGCCAAGGCGATCCGCCGCGCCCGCGCCGGCCTCAAGGACCCGAAGCGCCCCATGGGCTCGTTCATCTTCGTGGGCCCCTCGGGCGTCGGCAAGACGATGGTCGCCAAGACCCTCGCCGAGTTCATGTTCGGAGACGAGGACGCCCTGATCACGCTCGACATGTCCGAGTACATGGAGAAGCACAACGTCAGCCGCCTCGTCGGCGCTCCCCCGGGCTACGTCGGCTACGAAGAGGGCGGCCAGCTCACCGAGCGCGTCCGCCGCCGCCCCTACAGCGTCATCCTCCTCGACGAGGTCGAGAAGGCTCACCCCGACGTCTTCAACATGCTCCTCCAGATCATGGAGGAGGGCCGCCTCACCGACTCCTTCGGCCGCAACGTCGACTTCCGCAACTGCGTCCTGATCATGACCTCCAACATCGGCGCCGACCTCATCAAGGGCGGCGGCGGGTTCGGGTTCTCCAAGCGCAGTGAGACCGTGGACTTCGACAACATCAAGGGCATCTTGATGAAGGAGATCGAGCGGTTCTTCCGGCCCGAGTTCATCAACCGTCTCGACGACGTCATCGTCTTCCGTCCGCTCACCAAGAACGACCTCGTCTCCATCGTGGACTACGAGGTCTCCAAGGTCGCCTCGCGCCTCCAGGCCCAGGGCATCTACCTCACCCTCGACCAGAAGGCCAAGGACTTCCTCATCGAGAAGGGCTACAACCCCGACTTCGGCGCGCGGCCCCTGCGCCGCGCCGTCGGCTCCTTCGTCGAGGACCCCCTCTCCGAGATGCTCCTGCAGCAGGGCATCAAGCGGCCCTGCAACATTGCAGTCACCCGGAAGGACACCGCCGACGGCAAGCCCGCCGAGATGCTCTTCTTCGAGACCACCGACGCCCCGGTCGAGAAGGTCCCCGACAAGGCCGGCAAGGCCGAGTCGGGCACCGGCGGCGAGGGCGGCGAAAAGGTCGGCGCGGGTTCCTGATCCGCCAACCTGATCACCTCACACACTCTCGGGCCCCGAGGCACCCAACTGCCCGGGGCCTTTTTCTTGCGCCGCGTGCACGATGCAAAACGACAACCGCCCGGCGTCTCGGCCGGGCGGTTGCGATGAAATCACTTGACCGTGGTCAACCGCAATCAGCGGCGACGACGGGCGGCCGCCAGGCCGCCGAGGCCCAGCAGGGCCAGGGCGCCGGGGGCCGGAACGACGGTGAGAGTGAAGTTTGAGCCCGCAGCGGCAGCGCCGAAGGTGTCGACGACGAAGTAGTAGGTGCCGGGGGCGGCGCCGAGCAGCTCGAGGGACTCACTCGAAGCGCCGCCGAACCCTTCCGACGCCGCGACAGTGCCGGCGGTGACGCCCGACGAATCGATGAGCACAAAGTCGAGGTCGCTCGAGAGACCCGTCAGTGTCGCCATGATGTCGCCGCCAACGTGGTCATAGCGGTACGCAACCTCGTTACCAGCATTGTCCCAAGAGAAGCCCGGGTACTGGCCGAAGTTCGCAGCCTCACCCGCGCCGTCCGTGAGACCGGTCTCGACACCCGTCCAAATCGTCGAACCGTTCACAGGAACGCCCAGCGTGACAACATTAGGGGTTGCAGCAAAGCTTCCCGTAAAGGCGGGCGGCGGCGCGATGCCGGCCTGGACCTGGAATGAGACATTGGTCCAGATTGCATCGATGCCCGCGTCATCAAAGGACTCCCAGAACTCGAACGTCCAGTTGCCCGGATTGCCCATTCCGATCGCGTTTGCGGCCTGGGTCGAGTTTGCGGCCGCGTCACCAACCCAGCTCGTTCCCGAGATGAGCTGACCGCTGTTAAAGAAGTTGCCACCCGGGGCGGTCACGCGATACCGCAGTTCGCTACGGAAGCTGCCGACTCCACCGCTTGTCGCGGTACCAGTAAACAGAATGTTGCCGACCTGGAATGGCGAGCCCGCGTAGTTAAAAACAAACGAACCGTTGTCGACGTCGCCGACCGCACCGTCGGAGTTCAACGGGCCCGGGTGCGTTGCAGTGAACTGGCCCATGGCAGCTGAGGCCATGCCTGCAACCGCAATCAATGCAAAAACCTCTTTCATCTCTCTTCTCCCATTTGCCTCTGCCGCGCGTACACACTCGGACATCGGGCTGCACACCAGCCGAATGCCTGTGACTGTGGTTTCCGCGGCAGAGCGAAAGCTACCACAGCCTGTCATTTCTCAGATTGTCGAGGAGGTCTCGCCCGAAACGGGGAGTGCCTCTCTCCATCCAGGGTCGAAGATACCCCCGACCCGACAACACTGCAAGGAAATTTCCGATTCACGACACGCGCCTCCGCAAGTTTTGAACTATCGCGAGTTATTCGGGCAAGGCCTCCGTAACCGCTTTCCTATTCCCGACTTGCGGATCGAAGCCCACACCTGCTGCTGCTTGTAAATGAACGCCGCCCGGC
>JAEYNG010000268.1 GCA_023412695.1 Planctomycetota bacterium
CTGCCTCGTCAGCCCGGACGTCGGCAACGTCAAGGTCGCCGAGGCCTTCGCCAACCTGCTCGGGGGCGACCTGGCGATCATCAACAAGCGCCGCGTCAGCGGCTCGGCCGTCACCACCGGCCACCTCATCGGCTCGGTCAAGGGCAAGACCGTGCTGATGTACGACGACATGATCACCACCGCCGGCACGATCTGCGAGGCCGCCAAGCTCGTGCTCGAGCAGGGCGCACGCACCGTCATCGCCGCGGCCACTCACGCCGTGCTCGTCGGGCTCGCGATGCAGCGCCTCGCCGACAGCCCGATCTCCCGCGTCGTCTGCACCAACACCATCCCCACCGGCGACCGCATCGACCCGATCCGCCACCGCTTCGTCGAGCTCTGCGTCTCCGAGCTGCTCGGCGAGGCCATCCACCGCATCCACCACAACATGTCCATCAGCGCGCTGTTCCGCAACACCGCCGGAGCGAAGCGCTGACTCATCCGTTCACTCAACACACATACACACGCAACCACACTTAGGGACCCCAACCATGCAAGAGCAATCTCCCCTCCTGAATGCCGAGAAGCGCGAGCGGACCGGCTCCCGTTACTCCGAGCGCTACCGCAAGGGCGGCAAGCTCCCGGCGATCGTCTACGGCCACGGCCGCGACCCGCTGCCCATCGTCGTTGACGCCCGCCAGGCCCTGGGCCTCATCCACAAGGGCGAGAAGGTCTTCCGCCTCGACTTCCCCGGCCACTCCGAGGCCGACGAGAAGCAGATGGTCCTGCTCAAGGACGTGCAGTTCGACTACCTCGGCACCCGCGTCGTCCACTGCGACTTCGCCCGCGTCGATCTCAACGAGCGCATCCACACCCGTGTCCACGTCAACCTCGTCGGCGAGGCGATCGGCCTCAAGGCCGCCGGCAACCTGCTCATGCATCCGGTGACCGAGATCGAGATCGAGTGCCGCGTCGTGGACATCCCCGGCCACATCGACGTGGACATCAGCGGCCTCGACCTGGGCCACGTGATCACCGCGGGCGACGTCAAGCTCCCCAAGGACGACATGAAGCTGGTCTCCGACACCCACGGCGTCGTCGCCCAGATCGTCCAGGGCGTCGAGCTCAAGGCTGCCGAGGCGACCACCGTCGGCGCGGACGCCGCGACGCCCGAGGTGCTCACCGCCAAGAAGGACGAGGCCAAGCCCGGCGCAGCCCCGGCCAAGGGCGCTGCTCCGGCCGCCGGCGCAGCCAAGCCCGCCGCTCCCAAGAAGTAATCCCTCACCCCACGCAGTTCATCCACCCCGGTTCGCAGCATGAAGCTCATCGTCGGACTCGGCAACCCCGGATCGGCCTACGAGAAGACCCGCCACAACGCGGGCTTCATGGCGGTCGATCGCCTGCACAGGCGTCACGCCGCCGCGGAGACCCCGCGGCCGCGTTTCGACGCGCTGTGCGTCGAAGCCGTCATCCGCTCGGTGCGCTGCCTGCTGCTCAAGCCGATCACCTACATGAACCTCTCCGGCCGCAGCGTCGCCCAGGCGTTGGGCTTCTTCAAGCTCAACCCCGCCAGCGACCTGCTCGTCATCGTGGACGACGTCGCGCTCCCCACCGGGGCGCTGCGTCTCCGCGCCGGCGGCGGCGCGGGCGGGCACAACGGCCTGTCCGACATCAACCGGGCGCTCGGCACGCCGGACTACCCCCGCCTCCGGATCGGCATCGACGCCTGCCCACCGATGATGAAGCTCGAGGACTACGTCCTCGGCCGCTTCAGCCCGGAGCAGACCGCCCTCCTCGAGCCCGCGCTCGACAAGGCCGCCGATGCCGCCGAGGCCTTCCTGACCGACGGCCTCAACGCCGCGATGAACCGCTTCAACGCCAAGGACCCCAGTCCTCAACCCCCTCCCCAATCCCCCCGCGCGGCCTGAGCGCCCGCGGCATCCTTTTCCCGGCACACACCGCCGGCACACCGGCGAAACGCACGAAAGGCATCCCAACCATGGCAACCCCGACGATCGACCAGCGCACCGCCAACTACGAGGGCATGTTCCTCATCGGCCAGGGCTCCGCTTCCCAGCTGCCCGAGATCCTCGCCTTCATCCGCCAGAGCATTGAGAAGGCCGGCGGCCGCATCATCGCGATGAAGAAGTGGGACGAGCGTCGCCTCGCCTACGAGATCGACAAGCAGAAGCGCGCCCTCTACCTCCTCACCTACTTCAGCATGCCCACCGTCAACGTCAACCAGCTCGAGCGCGCCTGCAACCTCAACGAGCAGGTCATGCGCGCCCTCTTCACCCGCGCGGACCACCTCTCCGAGGACGAGATGCGCGCCGCCGACGCCATGAAGGACCTCGAGGCCGAGGCCAAGCTCCGCGCCACCCAGCCCGCGGCCGCCCCGGTCGCCGTCACCGAGCTCCCCGAGGTCTCGGTGGACACCGAAGAAGAGGTTTGACTCCACGCCCCGAGTATGCGAAAATAATCCGAACGCGCGACGGCGGCTTGTACGCCGCACTCGCCCGTCAACGGAGAGACCCCGATGGGCAGCTACAACAAAGTCCTGCTGATGGGCAACATCACCCGCGACATCGAGCTGCGAACGCTCCCGTCGCAGATGTCCGTCGCGCAGATCGGCATCGCCGTCAACCGAAAGTGGCGCGACTCCAATAGCGGCGAGCTGCGCGAGGAGACCACCTTCGTTGACTGCGAGGCTTTCGGCAAGACCGCCGAGAACATCGCCAAGTTCTTCTCCAAGGGCAAGCCCATCTTCCTCGAGGGCCGCCTCAAGCTCGACCAGTGGAAGGACAAGACCGACGGCTCCAACCGGAGCAAGCTCAAGGTCATTGTCGACACCTTCCAGTTCGTCGAGTCGAAGGGCGGCGGCGGTGGTGGCGGCGGCTATGACGGGGCCCCGCGCTCCGCGCCCGCCCGCACCGGCGGCGGCCGCCCGCAGCCGGCCGCGGCCCCTCCGGCGGACTCCGGCTACGAGCCCATCCAGGAAGACGACATCCCGTTCTGACCGATCGATTTTTTTCCCCCGCTGGGGCGGGCGGTTCGCGTGAGCCCTCCCTGCTCCTGAACTTCCGCCGGCGCAGGCGCCGGGAAAGGCAAGCGAAA
>JAEYNG010000344.1 GCA_023412695.1 Planctomycetota bacterium
CCGTTGATCTGCCCCGCCAGGAACAGCCCCTCGACGCGCTTGGTCATCCCCGTCGCCATGATCTGGTGCGGCTTCACCATGTCATACTCGACGGCATAGCCGTACCGCAGGATCTCCGCGCGCGAGCAGCCCGGCATCGACCGCACGATCACGTCCTGCACATCCGCCGGCAGGCTCGTCGAGATCCCGTTGCAGTAGATCCAGTCATCCCGCAGGCTCTCGGGCTCCAGGAAGACATGATGCGAGTCCCGATCGGCGAATCGCACGACCTTGTCCTCGATGCTCGGGCAATACCGCGGCCCGACGCTCTCGATCTGACCGCTGTACATCGGCGCGCGGTGCAGGTTCGCACGGATCGCCTCGTGCCCCGACCCGGTCGTCTCCGTCACGCGGCATTCCACCTGTGGCAACACCGGAAACCGATCAAGCGACGGAGTTGCATCCACTTGACACCCCGACACCTCGGCACCTCGGCGCCTCTCCCCGGACAGCTCGCTGAACGGCTTGCACTCCGCATCCCCCGGCGCGGGCTCGAGCGCATCCCATTCGATGCTCCCCCGCTTCAATCGCGGCGGCGTGCCGGTCTTCAGCCGCCCGAGTTCAAACCCCAGCTCTCGCAGCGCAGCGGAGATGCCTACCGCCGCGCCCTCGCCGAACCGCCCCCCCTGCACCTTCTGCTCGCCCGTGTGCATGAGCCCGCGCATGAATGTGCCGGTCGTGAGCACGACGGCGGAGGCGGAAATGGCAAATCGCGAATCGCCAAATGGCAAATCGACAGGCCGGCCGGCGATACCCATCTCTGCATTTGCCATTTGCCCATTTGCCATTTGCGATTTGGCAACCACGACCCCCACAACTTTCCCGCTCTCGACGACAATCTTCTCCACGCTCCCCGCGATCACCTCGATCTCCGGACGCGAAGCGCTGAGCGCCTGCACCGCCTCCGCGTGCGCGTGCTTGTCGCACTGCGCCCGCGGCCCGTGCACCGCCGCGCCCTTGCTCGTGTTCAGCACCTTGAACTGGACGCCGGTCGCATCCGTCGCCAGCCCCATCAGGCCGCCCAGCGCATCAATCTCGCGGACAATCTGCCCCTTGGCCAGCCCCCCGATCGCCGGGTTGCACGACATCACCCCGATCTTGGACGGGTCAAGCGTCACTAGCGCGACGGTGCCGTCACCGGGCAGCAGATTCGCCGCCGCCCACGCGGCCTCAACGCCCGCGTGCCCCCCGCCGATCACGATGACTTCGAAGTGACGATTCACCCCTGACTTTATGACGCCGGGGCTGAGGTCGGCCTCGCGACCGAAGCCCCGGGTTGAGGGTTGCGCAATTTACTGCAACTCATCGTCTTCGCCATAGGCGTCCCAAAGCCATGCGCCGTCGAGCCTGTGGCGACAGATGTAATCGACCGCTTGCCGATAGTGCTCCTCGCCGGCAATACGCTCCGGATGACTCCCTTCGCCCCAGATCGTTCCCGGCATCTCCGATCGCAAACGATGAGAGGCGAGTTGCTTGGCTCGCCCGAAGATCGCGACCGCATCCAGCTTGCCCACCCGAAGCAATGCGTGTACGTGGGTCGCCGCCACAGCCAGAACGCGAACCGGAATACTCATCGCTTCCAACTTCTCCAGCATCGCCACGCCGATGATTGCGCGCTGCGGAATGCTGAATGAAACTGCTCCTTTGCTGAGCTTCGCTGCATAGACGCGCAGACCAGCGTACCCGTGCGACGGCGGCAAGTCACGGTAGTTGATGTCACATGGACCCAGTCGTGCCAGCGATGCGTGGAAGCTGCGTCGCGAGGATCCCGATTCATGCGTCGCCCATCAACCCGTGCCTTCGCTCGCCGAGCCTCGCTCAGATACGGCGTCGTCGAAACAGAACAATCATCGCAACACCCCGCGCCGCAACGAACATCCCAAACAGCGTCAAGAACACGGCGCCTACCCACGTTGGCATGATGAACCAGCCAGCGATCGCAAGCGAGAGACCACCAACCACATGAAGTGCCGCCCGTGTCGGGATCCGCGTCATGGCAATGGGTTGATCACCGTCCGAGCTCAATGCGCATTCCTGTGCACAAACCCCCTGAACACCGTCAGCCACAGGATCTTCAGGTCAAACCCCACCGACCAGTTCTTCACATAGAACAGGTCGTACTGCAGCCGCTTCTTCAGCGAGCTCTGCCCGCGGTGCCCGTTCACCTGCGCCCACCCCGTCATCCCCGCCTTCACGTGCTGCCGAAGCATGTACCCGCGCCAATCTTCCCTGAACCGCTCGATCAGCTCCGGCCGCTCCGGCCGCGGCCCCACGAGGCTCATGTCGCCGATCAGCACGTTGAACAACTGCGGCAGCTCATCAAGGCTCGTCTTCCGCAGCCACTTGCCGATCTTCGTCACCCGCGGGTCGTCCCGCTCCGTCCACCGCGCGCCGTTCGGCTCGGCCGCCTCGTCCTGCACGTGGTACATCGTGCGGAACTTGTAGATGTCGAACACCTGCCCCCCGATCGACACGCGCCGCTGCATGAAGATCACCGGCCCCGGCCCGCTCATCCGCACCAGCCCCGCCACGACCAGCATCACCGGCCCGAAGATCACCAGCGCCGCCAGCGCGCCCAGGATGTCCAGGCCGCGCTTCGTGATCCCCCCAAGCCCGTGGTGCGGCGTCTCCCGATAGCTCAGGATCGGCATCCCGTCGAGTTCGTTCACGCTCATGCTCTGCGCGACATACCGCGGCGACACGTCCGGCACGATCCGCACGTCCACCGGGTGCTTGTCGAGCGCACTGAGCACCTGCGACAGGTGCGACGCCCGCGAGCCCGGCAGCGCGACGTACACCGCGTCCGGCTTGTCGTTCGTCAGGATCTCCTCAAGATCGGCCAGCCCGCCCTTCACCGGGTGCTTCCCGCACTCGATCCGCCGCGTCTTGTCCTGGTGCGACACGAAGTACGCGACCTTGATCCCCGTCCAAGAGTTCCGCTCCAGCGTGTGCGCGACGATCTGCCCCAGCCGCCCGCACCCGATGATCGCCACGTGCCGGAGGTTCCACCCCTTGCTCCGCATCCGCCGCAGGCTCACGCGGAACGCGACGCGCTCGATCGATAGCAGCAGCGGCAGCAGGATCGTGAGCGCACCAAGCTGCACGCGCCCCGCGTCGAGCGTCATCCCCCACAGCATGAGCGGCTCATACTTCCCGCGGAAGACCGACGAGTCCGTCGCATACAGCAGCGCGAGCACCGCAAGCATCGCCGCGACCGATGCCTTGAACACCTGCGACACCTCGGTCGTCAGCGACTTGTCCCGGTGCGGCCGGTACAGCCCGAACCACCGCATGCACACCAGCGCCACCGGCACGGTGTACAGCACCAGCGACTCCTTCGGCGGGTGCTCCCACGACTCCGGCCACCACGTCTTCTCGATCGTCAGCCGCCGGACCGCCCACGCCGCGAACGTCGCCCCGGGCACCACCGCGCCGTCGGCCAGCGCCAACAGGCCAACAAAGAACTGATGCTGCTGCTTCAGCAAAGCGACTGCCCCTTGCGTCCCCGGCTCACCACCCCCACCT
>JAEYNG010000360.1 GCA_023412695.1 Planctomycetota bacterium
AGTCATAGAGGCGCTGCGGGCGTTTATGGTCGTGCGCTGCGGCGTGCCCATCCGATGCAACCTCGTTCAACCGCGAATACCCCGCCGATACAGGGTCACTGAGATCGCGGTCGTTCCACACAAGCGCCACGCGGCCGCGGGGACGAAGGACGCGTGCAAACTCCGCGAGCGCTTCTGCCGCACGAAACCAGTGAAACGCCTGGGCGCACGTCACCACATCAACCGATGCACTCGTCAGGCCGGTGCCCTCCGCGGTCCCCTCGCGCCACTCGATATCAAGCCCCTCTCCTCCGCGATCTCCCGCCCCCGCGGTACGCATCTGCTCGTTAGGTTCAATCGCGAGCACCGCCGCGCCGGTCGAGGCCATCACGCGCGAAAAGATGCCCGTCCCGGCGCCGACATCTGCGATGCGCAGCGTTCGCGGCTCGCCGAGTCCCTCGATCACCGCGGCTGCGCTCGCGAGCGGATACGTCGGCCGATACCGCGCATAATCAGCAACGCGGTCGCTGAAACGCCCGGTGGGGTCCATCTCGTGCAACTGCGGCGTTTCTTTCACGAGTCCTTCTCCTCCCGCTGGTCGTCAATACGGCGTTGCGCGCGACGCTTCGCCGCGAGCAGCCCCCCCGCGTCCGGTTCCTCCGCCGGCCGGCCCGGCTCCGGACGTGCCTCGGACTGAACTTCATCTGCGACCCGCTGCGTGCCCCGCAGGTGAGCCTGCACGCGTTCACGCCGGCGACGTTCGGCCTGCTCACGCACGATCGCAGCGGCATCCGCGGCGTCCAGTGGTCCTGCCGCGACTGCCTGACCTCGCGTCGGCTCGATCCGCCGAAGCCGTTCCGCCGTCGCGGCCGCTTCCTCGCCGCGCCCCTTCATCGCGACTGTCGCTTCCTTGCGAAGCGATGCGCCGAACTCGCGGCTCAGCAACCGGTCCCACGCGATCCGACGAGTGCCGATATCTGCCAGCAGCAGCACCACGCTCCAGGTCAGCAGCAGCGGCCACAGCGGCAGCCGCGCCTCCGCGGGCCGTACAGCATCGCGCAGGAACAGGTTCGTACGCGGCAGGTCCGCCAGCTCGATCACGCGCCCGCCGGTTTCGGCCGCGACCGCCTCCAGCAGTGCGTCGTTGGACCTGAGCTGCGCATACTCGATCCCGCTCGAACGCGACACGCCGCCGATGACAGGTGACATCGCCTGCCCGCCGCGACGCGGCGCAAGCGTCGCGATGTACGTCCCGGCGCGTTCCGCCGGCACCGAGGCCTCGTATCGCCCCGGCCCGGTCTGCGAGAGCCGGACTTCGACGCGCTCGCCGTCCGGCATGTATACCGCGCCGGGCACCGCCAGCATGTCGAGCGGGCGCGCCTGGTCGTCGACAGCATCGAGCCGCAGCCGGAGCACATCGCCGTCCAGCCGCATCGAGAACTCCTGCCGGCGGTCCTGCGGCGGACGCGCGATGGTCCTCGCGATGCGCGTCCAGAGCTGCCCATACCCCGCCCAGTCGAGCCACGGCTCCGCCCAGTGGTGCGCATCGGACGTGAACGCGGCGACGCGCCCGAGGCCCGCGTTCCAGTGCGCAAGCAGCGGCTCGCCGGTCGGCGCCGCCATCGAGTAGACCACTGTCGGTTCCTCGCGTGCACGTGTGAGCACGAGTCCTCGCAGTGGCGGGATCGCGGCGGGCAGCCCTTGCACAAACGGCGAGCCCGTCGCGAGCACCACTGGCTCGAAATCTCCCTCTCGCACTAGCGGCGAGCGTACCACCCGCACCGCCTTCACAAGGATCCGCGGCAGCACGGTCGGATCGATCACGCGGTAGAAGCGGCCGCCGCCTTTCTCGGCCATGTCCGACATCGTCGCGATGTCCGCACCGGTGCCGACGGCGATGGTCGAGATGCGGATGCCCTTTGCCGCGATCTGCTCGCTCAGCTTCGGCAGCTGCTCGGCGAACTCGGACTTACCGTCCGACAGCACAACGATGTGCCGCACCTCGGCTTCTACACCGTCGAGCATCGTCCCGGCGTGCGCAAGCGCGGGGCCGCAATACGTGCCGCCGTCGGCGGAGATGCTCCTCACCTTCGCGGCGAGCGCAGACGGCTCGCGGTTGCGCTGCAACGGCACCTCAACACGGAAGCTGCTGTTGAACGTCACTACGCCGACGAGGTCGGTTTTGTCCATGCTCTCGATCGCCAGGGCCGCGCCCTCGTTGGCGATCTGCTGCTGGCTGTACGGCGTCCCCATGACCGAAAAGTTCATCGAGCCGGAGTTGTCCAGCACGAGCACCACCGCCGCCGATGGCTTGATGAGCTGCTCGGGCAGGTCGAGCCGCACGGGCAGGAGCGCCTCGATCGGGGTCCCCGGCCACCCGCCCGCGCCGAAGGAATCCGGCCCGCCCACCATCACGAGCCCGCCCGCCAGCTCGGTCACGTACCGCGACAGCGCATCGACGCTTTCCTCACGCATCGACTCCGCATCGGCGTTGACCAGCATCACGAGGTCGAAAGACTCAAGCTCCAGCAGGTCACGCGGCGCGGCCTCGGGCGACACCATCTGCACCGCGAGGCCGGACGAAGTGAGCGCGTCGCGCAGCGTTGCCGACGGTCCGTTGGGATTACCCCCGCCGACGCCGTCGATCAGCAGCAACATACCCGCGCCGGTGCTGAACGTCACCGCCTCCGCACGGTTGTTCGCCGCGACGCGATCGCCGGGCTGTTTGTTCGCGTCTGCGCCGGACACGTCCGCGGTGAACACGGCTTCGAGTCGGTGCACACGCCCCCGCGGCAACTCTGTCTCGATGACCTCGACATGCCGCCCCGCGGGAAGCGCAATCCGCCTACCGGATGCTGCATCTCGAGGCGAGATATCGACGACTACGCCGTTGTCGAGCAGTTCGAGCGTCCCCGTGGCGGGCGCCGTTGCGCGAAGCGTCACGCGCACGACGACCGGCGCGTTCGCCGGCGTAAGTGTCGGGGCGTCGACCGATTCGACAAGCACCTCCGACTGCACTTGAAACCGCAGGGGCACGACGTCGATCGGTGTTCCCGCGGCACGCGCGAGCCGCGCCTCGTTGAGCAGGTCACCCGCCGTTTGGTTCCCGTCGCTCACCAGCACGAGCCGCAGGGTCGTGTCCGGCGGGGCCATCGCGCGGGCCAGACGCACCGCGCCCGCGAGGTCCGAGCCGTCCGGCATGCCGCTGTCCATCGGGCCGTCGGGTAGCTCACCGCGCGTCGGCGCGGCCCCCGCGAGCGGCGCAGCACCCGCGAGCACGACGCCGACGCGATCGTCGGGCGTGCGGGCAGATGCGGCGCTCCCG
>JAEYNG010000432.1 GCA_023412695.1 Planctomycetota bacterium
CGCGGGCCGGGTCCGGGCGTCGGGGCCGCGAACCTACACTCGGCCCATGTCCGCCATCCGCCCGGCCGCAGCGACAACAGGTGAACGGATCGCCGCGGCGGTGGTCGCCGTGTGCATCCTGTCGGTGCTGATCATCGCGGCGTGCCTGAGGCCCTCGGAGGCCGGGATCGGGACGCACAAACAGATGGGGCTGGCGGAGTGCAGCTGGATCATCACCATGGGTAAGCCGTGCCCGACGTGCGGCATGACGACTGCCTTTGCGAACGCGGCGAACATGCGGCCTGCGGCCGCGTTGGTTTCGCAACCGTTCGCTGCGCTGGGAGCATTGAGCGCGACCGCCGTCTTCTGGGGGGCGTTGCACGTCGCGGTGTTCGGTTCGAGGCTTGGGTCGGTCTTCGGGAGGCTGATCCTGCGGCCGCGGGTGCTGTGGCCGCTGGGGGCGGCGTGGGCGGTGTCGTGGGTGTATAAGGTTGTGACCATACCGGGGTAAGCCGGGAAAGTGCATGAAACCCGGGAGGGGCCAGGGCGTACAGTGACGGCCGGCGAGTGGCGTCGCGTTTGCCCACTGAGTCGCTTTGTAAAGAGACATGCTCCATGCCCGACACGTTGCAGCTTGGAATTCGAGTCAGAAGCTTCGTGGCGGTTCTCGCGGGCGCGACGATGCTGCTCGGCCTGTCGGGCTGCCAGATCGTCGGCGCGATGGCCGCGAACGCGCACCGCGAGGGTTCTCATGACGTCGAGGCGAAGTACAAGGGACTCGAGGGCAAGACGTTCGCGGTGATCGTGAATGCGGACCGGTCGATCCAGGTCGATTTCCCCGACCTCGTGGTGACGATGACGCGGGAGATTTCGCGGCGGCTGGCGGAGAACGCGGGCGCGAGCGGGATTTATCCGGCGGACGAGGTGCTGACATACCAGTCGAGGTATCCGAACT
The DNA here is from genome assembly GCA_023412695.1 of Planctomycetota bacterium. GTDB lineage: Bacteria > Planctomycetota > Phycisphaerae > Phycisphaerales > UBA1924 > JAHBXL01. The sequence continues at coordinate 935 of JAEYNG010000432.1, forward strand.
GGATCGCGAAGACGTCGGAGGAACTCGCCGCGGAGTTCGGCGTTGATCGCCTTGTGACGATCGACCTCGCCGAGTACCGGCTGACCGATCCGGGGAACCCGTACATCTGGGCGGGGACGGCGATCGGCACGGTGAGCGTGACCGAGACCGACGGCGCGACGCCGGGGCTGTACGCGTTCCGCGAGGCGGTGCGGGTGGGTTTCCCGGATGCGACCGGGGTAAGCCCGCTGGAGATGCCGCGGGACACCGTGCGGATCGCGTTAACGTCGCGCTTCGTGCAGCGCGCGTCATGGCTGTTCTTTGATCACACCGAGAAGAACGTGATGGAGTATTGATGCTCCGTCCGGACAGGGACCCATGAGAGAGAGTCGCCGGTTTATCGCGGTCGGGCTGCTGGGCGCGGCGGTTGCGCTCGCAGGGGCGTGCAACATCGTCGGGCCGCTGGGCTACCTCGTCGGCGGGCCGGAGAAGACGGCGGCGCTCTACGCGCTGCCCGATGAGAAGTCCGCGGTCGTGTTCATCGACGATGTCGATTCGCGCCTGCCGAGCCGGTTGATCCGCCAGCGCATCGGCAAGACGGCGGAGAAGGCGCTGCTGGAGAACGACTGCGTCGCCGATGCGGAGATCATCTCGTCGGACGCGGCGCTCGCCGCGGCGGCGGGCGAGCGGTTCGGCAAGCAGCTCGGCATTGTTGAGATCGGTGAGAAGGTCGGCGCAAAGGTCGTGATCTATGCACGGATCGAGTCGTTCACGCTTTCGCCCAACGGCGCGGAGTTCGCGCCGTCGAGCCGGATGCGCGTGAAGGTCGTGGACGTCGAGACGAAGAAGCGTCTGTTCCCCGCGCCCGAGAGCGATGACCCCGTGGCGCAGTGGCACACGGTGACGTACGACCTGCCGACGCGGCAGGGCGTCGTCCCGACGCAGCTCTCCGAGATCCAGAAGGCCGAGCAGGACCTTGCCGATCAGACGGGGCTTGCGCTGGCCCGGCTGTTCTTCAAGCACGAGAGCCGCACACGGACCAACCGCGTCGGCGACTGACCGGTGCCGACGGGCGCGGCCGGGTATGCTCAGGGCGTGATCCCGCACACCGCCCCGCCAGTCTGGCCAGACCGCCGCCCGGGCCGCTTCGCGGCGTCGATCGTCTGCAACACGCTCGAGCTGGCCGATGACCCGTCGCTGCAGGCGGAGGTCGCCAAGTGTCGCGTTGGGCTGATCGGGCTCGCCGATGACACCGGCGTCGCGATGAACAATGGCCGCACCGGCGCGGCGCGCGGCCCTCACGCGTTCCGCGCGGCGATGGCGCGGTACGGCGTCGCCTCTCCGATGGCTGCGGCGCCCGGCCGCGCGGCGTACCCGCGTGTGTTCGACGCGGGGGACATCATCATCGGTCAGGACCTGCACGAGACGCACGACCGCGTGACGGCGGCGGTTGGTGCGCTGGTCCAGCGGGGCATGTTCCCGATCGCGATCGGCGGCGGGCACGATCTGACCTTTCCATTCGTGCGGGCGGTTGCGCAGGCCGTCGGCCCGATGAAGGGGTTGTACTTCGATGCCCACCTCGACGTCCGGGCCGAGGCGGGCTCGGGCATGCCGTTCCGCGCGCTCGTTGAGGGCCGGTTCGTCACGCAACTCTCGATCTGGGGGATTGACCCGTTTGTGAACACCGAGGACCACGCGGCGTGGTTTAGCGCGAACGGCGGGGTATTCCTGCCGCCGGATCACCCGATCGGGCCCGTGCCCGGGCACCCTGCGCAGCCGTCGTTTGTTTCGCTCGATCTCGACGTGCTCGAAGTGGCCGCCGCGCCGGGCGTGAGCGCGATCAACCCGTGTGGCGCGCCAGCGTCGGTCATCGGCGCGTGGATCGACGCCGTCTCTCGCGACCAGTCGGTGCGGTGCTTCGACATCATGGAGCTCAATCCGGACTTCGACATCGACGGTCGGACGGCGCGGCTCGCGGCACATCTCTTCCTGCGGTTCCTCCGCGGGCTGGCCGACCGTCTGCCCGAGGAGCGTGTCGGGCCATGATCGTGATCATCCGCAATGCGCGCGTTCTCATGACACTCCCCGGGCCTGGGGCGCTGCGCGGCGCGGCGATGAATGACTGGCCGCTGCTCGAACGCGGCGACGTACTGATTGAGGACGGGCTCGTCACCTCGATCGGCGCGGCGATCCCGCCGCCGCGGGGCGCGACGGTGGTCGAGGCCGGGGGTCGCGTGCTCATGCCCGCGTTCGTCGATTGCCACACGCACGCGTGCTGGGCCGGCAGCCGGCTCGACGAGTGGGAGCTCGGGCTCCGCGGCGTGCGGTACCTCGAGATTCTGCGGCAGGGCGGCGGGATCATGTCCACTGTGCGGGCGGTCCGCGCGGCGACGGAGGCCGCGCTGACAGAATCTCTCGTAGCGAACATTGCGCACATGGCGCGGTTCGGGTCGGCGACGGTCGAGGTGAAGTCGGGCTACGGCCTGAGCACGGAGGATGAACTGAAGATGCTCCGGGCGATCCGCGCGGCCCAGTCGCTCGTCGCCCCGACGCTGGTCCCGACCGCGCTCATCGGCCATGCGATCGACGCCTCGGACGGCTCGGCCGAACAGTTTGTCGAGCGGACGATCGGCGAGACACTCCCCGCGGTTCACGACGAGTTCCCGGGCATCGCAATCGACGCGTACTGCGAGAAGAGCGCGTGGTCGCTTGATCAGTGCCGCCGGCTCTTTGAGCGGGCACGCGAGCTGGGCCATCCGATCCGCGTGCACGCCGACCAGTTCAACGCTCTTGGCATCATCGATTTGAACAGCGAATGGTCCCGCTCCGCCGGCGCGTTTCGGTCGATCGATCACCTGGAGGCGACGAGTGTTGAGTCACTGGGCACGCTGGCGGGGACACCGACGATCGGCACGCTGCTCCCGTGCGCCGGGTTCCATACCGACCGGCGCTACGCCAACGGCCGGGCGTTGATCGACGCGGGCGGGGCGGCCGCGCTGGCGACGAACGCCAACCCCGGCTCGGCCCCGTGCTTCAGCATGCAGCTCGCCATCGCCCTGGCGGTCCGGTTCAATGGGCTGACGGCCCGCGAGGCCATTGCTGCGGCGACGGTGAACGCGGCGGCGGTCCTGGGTTTGACCGATCGCGGGTACATCGCCCCCGGTGCCCGCGCCGACCTCCTGCTCCTGTCGTGCAAGGACGAGCGGTCGCTGGCCTACGAGTTCGGCGGGGATCAGATCGACAGCCTCTTTATTGCCGGGAAGCGGGTCCGCTGATTCACGCGGCCCGCTGGAGCGACGTTTCGTCCTCGACCAGTTCGGCCTCGACGAACGCCTCGGCGCCCCGGCGGAGCTCGGCGAGCCGGCGCTGGTAGGCGGCGCGGAGCTCGTGCACCCGGACCTTGAGGTCGTGCCGGCGGCACTCCTCCTTGCGGGCATGCGCCGCCGCCCCGAGGATGGCGAGGACCGCGGCGGCGGAGATCAGGCCGATGACGGTCCAGACTTCGAGGGGGAAGGGCGCCATTCCTGTGTGATCGGCTGCCACGGACACGTCCGTTATCGTTACAATGGTTCCGTGAACCTCCGTGGACTCATCGCCGCTGCGGCGGCAACGCTCATCGTGCTCGGCTTGTGGGGCTCCCCTGCAGGCGGTCAGTTCGTCTCGCCATCGGGGACCGGCGAGATCACGCTCAAGGTGGCCCAGTTCGGGCTGCAGGGCTTTGGACGAGGTGGTGACTGGGCCGGCATCGAGCTGAAAGTCACCGACAGCGCCCAACAGCCGCGGAACGTGATCCTGGGGATCAGCACGCCGGACGGCGACGGCGACTCGGCGCAGGCTCAACGCGTGATCGTTGCGAACCCGGGGATCGAGCAGTCGGCGTGGCTTTACGCGCGGCTGCCGTTCAATGTCGGACAGGGATCGACGTTCCGTATCACCGCGCACGAGGCCATCGACGCCGACGAAACGGCGGAGGGGCTCGAGCGTCACACGCCCGGCCGTCTGCTCGCCTCACTTGTGTACCCGGCGCAGATTCAGATCGCGCCGACCAACGGGCTGATCGCGGTTGTGGGGCGGCGGTCGACGGGGCTCGAGCAGTATTCGGCCGTTTCTGCGCAGAACCTTGCATACGCGCCGACGGGCCATGAATACACCAAGATCGCCACGGGCCTCGATCCGGCAAGCATGCCGGACCGCTGGGCGGGGTGGAGCTCGTTCGAGGCGCTCGTCTGGGCGGTGGCCGACACGGCGAACCAGCCGCTGCGCCTGACCGCGCCGCAGGCCGATGCGCTGCGTGAGTGGATCGAGCGGGGCGGGCACCTGATCGTCATCATGCCACCCGCCGGGCAGGCATGGCTCGACACGCCCGGCAACCCGCTGGCGGCGCTGATGCCGGACGTCACGCTGACCCGCGGCGACGGCATCAACCTGAACGACTACCGACAGCTCCTGACGCGCCGCGCGGATGTCGCGCTCCCGAATAACGCCGTGGTGCACTACTTCACGCCGCGCCCGGGATCGGAGCGGTACTCGGCGATCCCGATCCTGAACACGCCGGACGGGCAGACCGTCGTCGTGCGCAAGCTGGTCGGGACCGGCGCGGTGACGCTGATCGGGATCGACGTGACAGCGAATGCGCTGACGGGGATCAACGGCGCATTGCATGCGGACCTGTTCTGGCACCGAGTTCTTGGCAAGCGTCTGCCGCTGCTATCGCCCGCGGAGTTCGACGCGGAGCAGCGGCCGGTTGCGCAGCCCGGCTCTGCGACGATTCCTCCCCCAAAGTGGCTCAGCTCCCGCGCGGAGGCGGACCTTGACGGGGTGATTGGCCCGGCCATTACGCGCTCGGCGCAGGCCGCGGCGGGGCTTCTGCTGGCGTTCATCGTCTTCCTGCTGTTCTGGCTGCTCGCCGGGCCGGTGGGCTTCTACGCGCTCAAGGAGCGGAAGCTGAAGCACTACTCGTGGCTCGGGTTCGTCGCGGCGGCAGGGATCTTTACCGCGATCTCGTGGGGCGGGGCGAACATGCTGCGCACGCGCAAGGTCGAGGGTCAGCACCTGACATTCGTCGACCACGTGTACGGGCAGTCGAACCAGCGCATGCGGAGCTGGTTCACACTGATGCTGCCGAGCTACGGCTCGCAGCGGGTCGCCGTCGGCGAGGCGGCCGACACCGACCGCTGGCGCCACCTGCTGACCTCGTGGGAATCCGAGAGCGGCACGGGTGGCGCGGGCCTCGCGTCGTTCCCGGATGCGCGGCCGTACATGGTCGACGCCCGCGCGCCTTGGCGGCTCGACGTGCCGGCCCGCGCGACGACCAAGACATTCCAGGCGGACTGGGCCGGCGGGCTGCCGGCCAACTGGGGAATGATCACGCCCCAGTCAGCGGACGGCGGCCAGGTCGGGCTGGGGGAAGAGCTGCAGCTTGTGCGCGACCCGGACACCGTGAGCCGGTGGAGGCTGAGCGGCAAGCTTGTGCACTCGCTCCCCGCGGCGCTCGAGGATGTCACCATCATCGTCTGCCTCGGCCAGAGCACGCTCGAGCCGCCGCGAGCGACGAAGATGATCTACAGCGACGGCAGGCTGCAGGCGATGGCGTGGGACTTCACGACGCCGAAGAACCAGCCGTGGAAGCCGGGCGAGGTTCTCGACCTCGCGGCGGTGACGGGCAGCGACGGGAGCGCGGCGCGGCTGGCGATTGACAACTTCTTCGCGAACAAGGTGCCACGACCGCCGGCAAACTTCGGCGGGGCATCGCCGCAGGAACTCGCACTCCGCAACGTGTCCGAATCGCTGACAACGCTGGCGCTCTTCAGCATCGTGCCGCCGCCCGTGCCGACGATGACCGGCGCGCAGACGCTCGTCCGCCGCAGCGCGGCTCACAACTACGACCTCTCCAGGTGGTTCACGCAGCCGTGCGTGATCGTGATCGGGCACCTCGCCGACGACGGGCAGAGCCAGGGGGTCGAAACCCCCCTCCCGCTGTCGGTTGACGGCTCGCTGAGCGACGCGACGCGCAAGCGGGTGCTCGGCCGGACGGTTGTGCGTTGGGTGTACCCGCTGCCGCCCGCGCCGCCACGGTTCGCTCAGCCGCTCCCGTTGTCGGAGGAGTCGCCGGTTTCGGGCGAACAGCCCGAGCCGGCGTCCGAGACGGATGCGGAGCAGCAGCCGTGAACCCAGAGGCCGCCCCGATCGAAATGACTGCGGCCGCCCGCCCAATCATGCCTGTCGACGAGAACCGGAGACCCAGCCCGTGCCGATGATCGAGACGATCAACCTGACGAAGCGCTATGGCGACCTCGTGGCGCTCGACTCCCTGAACCTGTCGATCGAGCAGGGGGACTGCTTCGGATTCATCGGCCCCAACGGCGCCGGGAAGACGACCACGATCAAGATCCTCGCGACGCTGCTGAAACCCTCCAGCGGGCAGGCGATGATCGACGGGCTGACGGTCGGATATCAGAACCGCCAGATCCGGCCGCTGATCGGCTATGTGCCGGACTTCATGGGCGCGTACGAGGACATGGTCGTCACCGAGTACCTTGAGTTCTTCGCGTCGTGCTACAACATCCACGGCCAGCAGCGCAAAAAGGTCGTCGCCGACGTGCTCGACCTGACCGACCTGAACTACAAGGCGACGGCGGAGGTGAACTCGCTGTCCCGCGGCATGCAGCAGCGGCTGTCGATCGCGCGCGTGCTGCTGCACGACCCGAAGGTGCTGCTGATGGACGAGCCCGCTTCGGGCCTCGACCCGCGGGCGCGCATCGAGATCCGCGAGCTGCTGAAAGAGCTCAAGCGGATGGGAAAGACGATCATCATCTCGTCCCACATCCTGCCCGAGCTCGGCGAGCTGTGCAACGTCGTCGGGATCATCGAGCGCGGGCAGCTGCTCTTCTCGGGGTCGGTGCAGCAGGCGATGACCCGGGCCCGGGTGGGCAATGTCGTGCACGTGGCCGTCGCGGACCGCACGGCCGCGGCGGTGAAGGTGCTGCAAACCATGCCAGGGGTCGCGAAGGTCAACGTGGTCGAGGGTCAGCCCGCGCCCAAGGGGATGAATGGGGCGGGTGCCCACTGGGACGGGCGGGTGATTCACCTACATTTCGACGCGGGCTCCAAGACGGACGTGACCGACGTCCCGAACCTCCTCATCAACCAGGGGTTCCGGATCCTGCTGTTCACGGAGGAGGCGGTGAACCTCGAGACGGCGTTCATGCGGCTGACCAAGGGGGTTGTGCAATAAGGTTCGTCAGCGTGCGACGAGCAGGGTCGCCCAAATCGCGCCAGCGATCGGCGAGAAGGCGACGGTCAGCCAGCCACAGACGCAGCCGGCGTTGGCGATGGTGCGGATGGCCAGCGCGTCGGGCGAGTGCGGGTTGTGGCGCGACGCCCGCTCGGCGAGCAGGATGGCCGGGAACGCGAGTGCGAGGGCGAACGGGCCGAGGACGCTCAATGCCAAGACAACACCCATAATCCCACAAATAAGGGATTGTCGCGCGCAACTTAGGGCACGCGGCCTCACTTGGCCGGACCAGATGGGGGTGCCGCACTCGGGGCAGGCGTCGTCGACGCAAAGGCTTGTAAGGTCATAACCGCACTTCCAGCAGGTCGGACGGGTGGCGGCCATGGCCAGGAGCGTACCGGATCGACCGGTTGCGGGGAGGCGATATCGGACCCGGTGGAATCCCCGAGATTGATTCGGGCATGAAACCGGGATGAGCGTTCCTTGCCGACCCCATTCCCGGACCCTACTCTTTCGGAGTCAGGCCGAGTTCGCCGGCCGTGCCGGGGTCCGTGGAGGTCACGGACGAGGCACCCTAAGTACATCGTCGCGGCGGGATTCCCCGAGATTCCTACCGCATGTGAAGCGCCCTGAAAGGCGGCGCGTCGGATGCGGGATCCCCTGCGTCTGTCGAGCCTTCGTGCCGCCGGTGTCGCTGAAAGGATCGTGCATCATGTCCACGCAGAACTCACTCGTCCAGGACCTCATCGAGGCGGGGATCCACTTCGGCCAGCGCGCGTCGAACTGGAACCCGAAGATGGCGCCGTACATCTACGGCAAGCGGAACAACATCCACATCATCGACATCAAGGAGACGATCAAGGGTCTCCTGCTGGCGAAGCGCTTCATCGCGAAGACGGTGGCGGACGGCAAGGACGTCTGCTTCGTCGGCACGAAGCGTCAGGCCCGCGCGGTGATCGAGCAGCGCGTCGCCGACGCGAAGATGCACTTCGTGACCGAGCGGTGGCTCGGCGGCACGCTGACGAACTTCCGCACGATCCGCTCGCGTCTGCGCCGGCTCGAGGAGCTGGACACGATCGCGAACACGGACAACTTCGCGAGCTACTCCAAGAAGATGGAGAGCCAGCTGAAGCGCGAGCGGGCGAAGATCCACCGGAACCTGTCGGGCATCCGCGCGATGGACAAGCTCCCGGGCGCGATCGTCGTCATCGACACGAACCACGAGGTCACGGCGCTTCGCGAGGCGCGGAAGCTGGGCATCCCGACGATCTGCCTGATCGACACCGACGGCGACCCCGAGATGGCGGACATCCCCATCCCGGGCAACGACGACTCGATGCGCTCGATCGACGTGGTCGTCCGCGAGCTGTGCATGGCCGTGAGCGACGGCCGCCAGAACCGCGAGCTGGCGCGTGAGTCCTCGCAGCAGGGCCAGGGCGGCGGCGACGGCGGCCAGAACGGCCCGCGCCGCTCGCGCCGCACCCAGTTCCGCGCGGACGATTCGGCGGTCTCGGGCGAGGCCGAGGCGCCCCGCGGCGCAGAGGCGGTCGGCGCCAAGCAGGGCTGAGCCCGTCCGTCCGCTGACAACGGTTCACTTCCTGCGGCGTTTGCCGCACACGCAACAGACTTTCGCCCGCGCCGGGTTCGGACAACTTCCTCACCCGCTCGGGCCGCATATCGCATCGATGAGGACAACATGAGCACGATCGAGATCAACGCGAAGGACGTGATGAAGCTCCGCAACGAGACGGGGCTCTCCATGATGGAGTGCAAGAAGGCCCTTGCCGAGGTCGGCGGCGACTTCGAAAAGGCCAAGGACCTCCTGCGCAAGAACATGAAGGGCAAGATGGACGCGAAGACCGACCGCGCCGCGGGCGAGGGCCGGATCGCGATCTCCGTCAACGAGGCCTCGGGCGTCGCGGCGATCGTCGAGGTCCGCGCCGAGACGGATTTCACGGCCAAGAACGACCAGTTCATCACGGCGGTGCAGAAGATCGCCGACGCCGCGATCAACCAGCACACCGGCTCGATCGCCGTCTTCCCCGACGCGCAGAAGCTCATCGACGACCTGCGGATCTCGACGGGCGAGAACGTTTCGTTCTCGCGCGGGCACAAGCTCGGCGGCGCGACGGGCACCACGGCCTACGGCAAGTACGTCCACCACGACGGCAAGACCGGCGTGCTGATCCAGGCCGAGGGCTCGATCGGCGAGGACACGCTCCGCGACATCTGCATGCACATCACCGCGACGCCGAACAAGCCGTTGGGCGTGACCGCCAAGGACATCCCGGCGGACGTCGTCGAGCGCGAGCGGAAGTTCCGCATCGAGCAGGCGATGGAGTCGGGCAAGCCCAAGGAGATCGCCGAGAAGATGGTCGAGGGCGGCATGCGGAAGTTCTACGAG
>JAEYNG010000449.1 GCA_023412695.1 Planctomycetota bacterium
GCCCGAAGCTCTCGAACTCCACGCCGATCAACGACCCGCGCGACCCAGGGGGGGGATGGGCGAAGCGCCACGACGAGCGGCGGCTCAACATCCCCGTGCTCCAGCGCCTGCTCGATCAGTTCCCCGAGCGGCAGCTCAAGTTCGTCATTGCCTCAGAAAGAGACCTCGCCGAGATCGATGCCCTGCTCGCACAGCTCCGCGGCGTGTCACCCAGCGACATCCTCCTCATGCCCGAGGGCACCCCGCCCACGCCGCAGCACCGCGACGCCGCGATCCGCCTCTGCCTCGCCCGCGGCTGGCGCTACTGCCACCGCCTCCACCTCGACCTGTTCGGCAACAAGCGGGGGACGTGAGGGTGAAATGGCAAATGCGTAAATGGCAAATCGCAAATGGGAGAGCATGATCTCGATGGATTCGACGTAGCAGGCGATCAACCATTCCAGCTCTGATTTGCCATTTATTGCTTTGCCATTTGCGATTTCACGCCCATGCCCTACCGCGTCTGCAAGTCGTTCGAGATCGAGAGCGGGCACATGCTCTCCAAGCACCCCGGCCTGTGCCGCTACCCCCACGGCCACTCCCGGCGCGTCGATGTCGTGCTCGCCTCCAATGCGCTCGACGCGCAGGACATGGTCTGCGACTTCAAGACGCTCAAGCTCGCCCTCGGCCCGTTCCTGGCGAGGTTCGACCACGCGATGCTGATCAACTCCAGGGACCCGCTCGCGGCGGCCCTTGCGCCCGTCAGGGACCGCGTCATCGCCCTCGAGAACACGGACCCGACGACCGAGGTCCTCGCCGAGAAGATCTACCGCTTCATCGAAGGCGAGCTCGGCGCGCGCAAGGCCTACCGCGACGAGCAGGGCCTCGAGTACCGCTTCGGCCCCGGCGTGCGCATCGAACGGGTGCGTGTGACGGAGACAAGCTCCAGCTGGGCTGAGTTTGCACCACACAAGTAGGTGATTGCGCCACGCACTTCGTGAGCATATGTCCGATTGCGCGTAGATGAACCGATCATCATGCGCGGGTGTGCAAACACGATGCATACTTCCATGTGCGCTCCGCCTCCGGCGATCTCCTCGTCCCCACCGACCGCGGCCTGTACTGCCGCGCCGGCGACTTTTACGTCGACCCGTGGAAGCCCGTCGAGCGCGCCATTGTCACCCACGCCCATTCCGACCACGTCGCCTACGGCTGCGCGAGCTACCTCACCTCCGCCGCGGGCGAGGGCGTCCTCCGCGCCCGCCTGAACGCGCAGGAGCAGAACGAGCACTCGGACGAACCTTCCGACAGCGAGCCATCCACGCCGCCGCGCATCACCGCGCGTATCGACACGCTCGCCGACGGCGAGTCCCGCGACTTCGGCCCCGTCCGTGTCTCCCTCCACCCCGCCGGCCACATCCTCGGCTCCTCCCAGGTCCGCATCGAGCACGACAACCGCGTGTGGGTCGTCAGCGGCGACTACAAGACCGCCATCCCCGGCGAACCGCCCGACCGCACCTGCGCACCCTTCGAACCTGTCCCCTGCGACGTCTTCATCACCGAGGGCACGTTCGGCCTGCCCGTCTACCGCTGGCAGCCGCAGACCGACATCTTCGCGCAGATCAATCAGTGGTGGCGCGACAACGCCGCCGCGGGCCGCATCAGCATCGTCTTCGCCTACGCCCTCGGCAAGGCCCAGCGCGTCCTCGCCAACATCGACCCCGCCATCGGCCCCATCGCGGTGCACGGCGCGGCCACACGCTTCAACGACGCCTACCGCGCCGCGGGTGTCCCTCTCCCCGATGCCCCGCACGCAACCGGCGACGTCATCGACACCATCCGCACCTCCGGCGGCCTCATCGTCGCGCCACCCTCCGCGCTCGGCAGCCCGTGGGTCCGCAAGTTCGCCTCGCGCGACGCGGGCATGTCCGCCGCGTTCGTCTCCGGCTGGATGCGCGTCCGCGGCACGCGCCGCCGCAAGGCCGTCGACCGCGGCTTCGTCCTCTCCGACCACGCCGACTGGCCCGGCCTCCTCTCCGCCATCCGCGCGACGGGCGCAAAGCGCATCGGCGTCACGCACGGCTCCGTCGGCCCGATGGTCCGATGGCTGCGCGAACTCGGACTCGACGCCTTCCCCGTGCCCACGCGCTACACCGGCGAGATCGGCGAGGAAGCCGCCGCTTCTGAAGCATCGGGCGAGCCGCCCCCCGCACAGAGCGAGGAGGCGGCGTCATGAAGCTCTTCGCCGAGCTCTTCACCCGCCTCGACGAGACCAACAAGACCGCGGAGAAGGTCGCCGCGATCGAGGCCTACTTCCGCGCCGCCCCGCCGGCCGACGCCGCGTGGGGCCTGTTCTTCCTCTCCGGCCTGCGCCTCAAGCGCGTCGCCAAGTCGAGCGTCGTTCGCCAAGCCGCGCTGCGCGCCACCGACTTGCCCGAGTGGATGCTCGCCGAGTGCCACGGCGCGGTCGGTGACCTCTCCGAGACCATCGCGCTGCTCCTCCCCGATCCCTCCGGCCCCACGCTCGAGGACCCGCTGCACGTCATCGTTGAGCGACGAATCCTGCCCCTCCTCAGCGCGCCAGACCCCGACGCCCTCGCCCTCCTTCTCGACACCTGGTCGCGGCTCGCGATGCGCGAGCGGCTCGTCTTCAACAAGCTCGTCCGCGGCAACTTCCGCGTCGGCGTGCAACGCGCCCTCGTCGTGCGAGCGCTCGCGCAGGCCACCGGCCTCGACCCGGCCGTGCTCGCCCACCGCCTCACCGGTAGCTTCGAGCCCACCGCCGCCGCCTACGCCGCGCTCATCTCCGCCGACGCCGAGTCCGACACCGCCGCGCGCCCGTACCCCTTCTGCCTCGCCCAGCAGCTCGACGTTCCCCTCGCCGACCTCGGCCCGCTCGCAGACTGGCAGCCCGAGTTCAAGTGGGACGGCATCCGCGCCCAGATCCTTCGACGCGACGCGCTCCCCGGCGGCGTCGCCATTTGGTCGCGCGGCGAGGAGC
>JAEYNG010000454.1 GCA_023412695.1 Planctomycetota bacterium
ACGAGTGCCTCGACCGGTTCATCGTCATGGGGACCAAGCACCTGGATCACCTCACCAGCGAGTTTACCCGCCACTACAACCTCGAGCGTCCGCATTCCAGGCTCGGCATGCGGACGCCGCTGGCCAGCAACCAGACGATCGCCCCCTGGACCGTGCCGCGGGAGAAGGCCGCCGCCAACGTCGTCTGCCGGGAACGGCTGGGCGGGCTGCTCAAGCACTTCGCGCGGGTGGCGGCGTAGAGGCCCGGACCCGCCGCGCACCAAGCACGCGCACAGCCTCGCACGTGCCCAGTCAGTACTCGTCAACTCGCCACATCGCCTGCATAGATCCCACGAACCAGCTTGGACACCGTGATCACTACTGATCTGCCAATCGACGCAAGATAATATTCAAACTCTCACATGACTTCTTCAATCGGAGATTATCAACTCCCAATGGGTCCAATTTAACTCCAATATCCATCCAATCAATAGCAAGACGTTGAACCGACTCTGCAAATGCAATTATATCACTCAAGACAACACTATAGCATTGCACACAAGCGTCGCTATCACACAACTGAACGAAGTATCCACTGTCCCCCAATCCAACTCTCAACCGATACGGCCCATCCATAAATGGAAGCTCTACTTCAGTTTCGCTATTCGAAAGAAAACTAACAATACTGGATGCCCACCATCCAAGTATTATGATCGGAAAATCTCGCCATCCATTGCTTGGAAAAAAACGATTATCACATCGTACACCAATAACACCAATGACCCTACCGGCACCAGATCGCGCTGCGCTTTGGGGATCTCCAAATGCCACTAACACTACTTCGCCTCCGCCAAAGGATACGCAGTCTCGACTTTGCAGTCTTCCGTATTTACCCACATCTCGATCTGCTTTCCATCTTTAGTTTTGCCTCTAACTCGGACGCGAGTGCCCTGTGTCTCTATTTTTTCGCAATGTTCATATGCGTCTCTCACTGCCTTACATACTTGATCTTTGGTCCAATTATCTGGGAATAGATCTTTCTTCGATCCCTTCTGAACGTCCTTGCCACCATGCATATGGCGATTAAAAATATGCTCCCAGTCAACGTCTAGCTTCTTCCAGCCAGGCAAATTCGCTGCCTTCGCGACGCGCACGCACTTCTTTGCAGCACGCAACTTGCCAAACAAGAGTACGCCGCCGGTAACAACCGTGCCGCGAACTTCACCAGACATCTCATTGCCGGTGGTTCTGATCATAGCCTCGTCAGCCAACGACTTTTCAATAGAAGCATCAATACATGAGCATTCGTTCTTATCTGGCTGCTGAATGGCTGATCGATCTAAATCGGGTTTAGGTATTCTTTTCTTGCCAACCACCTGTGGCTGACTTCCCGGGAACCAAAATGTTCTAATTATCTTGATCTCGAGATAAACGGTATCGGTTTCGCGATCATATACTTCTATTGCAGGCCCATGAGTGTCGTAACAATACCAAAAATTACCATTTTTTTCGGGTTCTGTAGCAGCGAGTCCCGTAGCATCCGCTGCATAAGTAGGCCACGCTGATGCGTAGAGATAAAGAGAGCTGCCATCAACATACGGCAAGGGATCCCTCTCCAACCACCTCCCGATCTCGGGGTCGTAGTGGCGGAAGCGGACGGTGTAGTCGTCGGTCTCGGGGTTGAACACGTACCCGCAGTAGCCGATCTGGTTGTCCGGCCCGGCGCTCGTGCCCGGCACGTACCGGAAACTGATCTGCCCGGCCCCGGCATCGTCACCATCGTGCGCAAACCAGTCCGATTGGTACGAGAAGATGTCGGGCACGTCCGTATCGTTGTCCCGCGTCCAGTCCGCCGAAAGGTTGTCCGCAAACCACGCCGACAGGAAGTGGCTGTTCAGGTCAGGCACGTTGACCAGCGTGTCCCCGTTGTAGTCCGACGGGAAGTAGTGCCTCCCGCGGCCGTACGGGTCGTACACCACGCGCTCCGCGATCCTGGCCTCGGGCGTCATCAGCGCGACCACGCTGAACTGTACGTCCGTCAAGGCGAACCACGCCCCGGTCTCGGCCACGATGAAATCCGGCTCGGGGTCGTCCCCCGGGTCGGCGTTGGTCAGGTCCCGGTCCTCCAGGCGGTAGATGAAGTCGTCGATGTACCGCAGGCCCCAGAAGTACTGCCCGATGCGGTTGACGTCCCCGCCCAGCGAGAGGTCCCAGTCGTCGCAGATGTGCTCCTCGATCAATCGCCACGACGCGTCGTAGAACATCACCCGGCGCTGACGCTCCGTCGGCGCTGCCGTCGGATTGCTCGACGGGGCGCGGAAGGCCGCCGTGTCGCGCTCACGCGGCGGAACGCCGCGGGCATCCCGATCAGGTCGAGGGCGACGGGGTCCATGATGAAGCCTCCCTGCTTCAGCAGTTCGCCCGAAGCGTCACCGTGGCGCACCCCGGGCAGTTGCGGCTGATCTTCCGGTCTAAGAAAAAGAACGACCGGGTTGATGTCGAGAAGCTCGCTAAGCTCTTGTACCTTGACGAGGTGCCCACGGTGCATGTGCCGTTGTTGGAGGTCCGCAGCTGGCGTTCCATCGTCGAGCACCGTCAGCGGCTGGTGGTCAAGCGAACGCGATGCAAGAACAGCCTGCGGACGCAGCTCAAGAGCCATGGCATCGTGCCGCCCAAAGGCCCTTGGAGCCGCAACGACCTGGCGTGGCTGAACGATCTGGACCTGCCGACAAATGCCGACCGCCTCCGCCGCGACCTGTCGCTGGAGGAGCTTCGCGAGTTCTCCGGCAAGATGGCCCGCGTTGAAGAGCACTTGGCCGCGGATGCGGCGCGGCATCCCGCCGTGACGCTTCTCCAGACCATCCCGGGTGTGGGCGTCCGCACCGCCAGCGCGGTCGCCGCGTACATCGACGATCCGCGGCGGTTCCGCCGCAACCGGGC
The DNA here is from genome assembly GCA_023412695.1 of Planctomycetota bacterium. Classification (GTDB taxonomy): domain Bacteria; phylum Planctomycetota; class Phycisphaerae; order Phycisphaerales; family UBA1924; genus JAHBXL01. The sequence continues at coordinate 2,920 of JAEYNG010000454.1, forward strand.
CATCGGGAGGTACTTCGGCATCACGCCCAGCCAGGATGTCAGCGGCTCGGTCAACCGCCTCGGGCACATCAGCCACGAGGGACCATCCACCGTGCGGCACCTCATCACCGAGGCCGCCTGGCACGGCGCACGCCTGTCGCCGACGATCCCCGCCCACCTCGATAGGATCATGCAGGGGAACAAAGACAGCCGGAAAATCGCGCTGGTCGCCACGGGGCACTACCTGCTCAGAGTCATGCACGTTATGCTCCGCGACGGCACGCCGTGGAAGGAGGAAGCAACACCGCGGGCAATCTAGGCCGCTGCGTGAACGAGTGTGGCGCGTGGAGGCAGCGGGACCAACGGTCCGGACGCCGATGTTGCGCATGGCCGCTCGGAGGCCCTCAATGTGAATGGCCGGAACAGGATTCTGTTCGTCGGCGTCCCCTTCGCGATGCGCTTCGGAGAACACCGAACGGTGATTGTACATGCGGCCGTCTTACCTACGGCCCCGGAGAGAACTTCCCCTGAACTGAACATTCCCACCACACACCACTTGACAACGGCTTGCTCATGGATGCGCAATTTGACGGACAGTACCGAATATCGCGATCGAGTCCGGAAATGACGATGTCCCAGTAGAACCGCCCCGCGTGAACGATTGCGCGCCCTGGCCACGGAAGTGTCAAAGCGAATGCTCTGACGCTACAGCTCAGCTCGGCTACCAAGCCCGGCTTGTCTTCTGATTGATACGTGAACAGCCTTGCGCTCGATCGGCAACCGCCCTCCCTCCCCATTTGGGTGTGTCGACAATGCGACCTAGGAATGCAGAGATGCGGTTCATTGGCGGTCGAGGCGCGATGAGCGACGTGCCGGTTCCCTCGTCGACTCCGTGCGCCGCGACGTGAGCGAGAGTCGCTACCGCAAAGAGAGCGATCTACAGTTCGGCGCGTGCGATCCGCGGAGCAGCATTGATGCGGCACTCGAGGCACACCAGATTCGCCAGGCGCTCATTCCGAATCCAAGATCAGTGCCTTTGGCAAGCAGTCAGATCGAATGACACCAATAGTCCGATTCGAACAACAGCAGTAATAATTGCCATCGCGATTGTCTACGGGAGAGTGCCTGCATAAACACACAATGAGCGGTGATTCGCTTCCAGCAAACCAATCGTTCACATTGGGGTTTATACCATACTGGCGGCCACATTCATCACAACCCATGCTCGCAACACCCGCTGCCCTAACTCGGCCAACCGCCATCATCACGTCATCCGTTCCTTGCAATTCCACCAGCACTGCATCTCGCAATGCCATCATTCGAGCCGCACATTCAAACTCAGCTGAACTGTGCTCCGTGTGACAGCCATTTATTACGGATGTTAATGTCATACCAATAACAGCAAGTACTGTCCGCTTCATATAGATTCCTACATTCACTTAGGCGCAGCCGTCCCATCGTCTTTCTTTTCGCCGGGTGTATCACTTTGTGGGCCGCATTCACACTTTCCGTCCTTAGGCGGAAGAGCCGGGAACACTACCTGTTTGGCGGGATCGTATGTCGAATCCTCTACAACTTTTTTTCCCCCAACAAACCGCACCACATCAGGAGACAAGATGATTCTGCGGCACGGCAGAGCCTCTTGAACTTGTTTGCCGAACAGTTCGCCAGCTTTGCCTTTGCCGGTTTCGCAAGTGGCGAATGCCAGAGTACCGCCTTCTTCTATAGTAGCTTCAACTTCCTTTAGGAATTCATCTAGGGCTTGGATTGTCTCTAAGTCAGCAGGCGATACCCTTACTGGCCTGATTCTGTTCATATTCATAAGCGATAGTGTGCTATTACTAATAGAATAGTTATTCTCAGTACCCTTCTGCTTCTGATCATTCTTGGTACACAACCACGCGCCTGCGGTGCCATGGCCGGTTATCACTCCGCATCGGGTCTTGCCGTGCTTCTCTCGGTGTTCCTTCAGTTTCTTGGCCGCTTCTTTCAATCGGTCCGCCAGTTTCTTGTGACCCGTTATGAGCAAGGTCCGACCTTTAGGTGTATGCCCATCGCCAGTGTAATCGAAGTCCACTACGAAACCGCAAACCGAAAGATCGTTGAACGGGTCTGGTTCCGGACGATTCGACGAATCTACGCCAGGTTCGGGCGCGACTGGTTGACCAGACGCAGGTGGATCGTCGAACAAACCAAGCGGATCCACATTCGTGGTAGCGCGACTGCTTGCATACAAGAACAAATTAACGT
>JAEYNG010000506.1 GCA_023412695.1 Planctomycetota bacterium
GGGTGGGGGTTGGGAGGGAACAGTCAGTCGAAGCGGACGCCTTTACGCCGCCTCGGTCAGCGCATCGATCCGGTTCAGCAGGTTCGAAACGTCGAACGGCTTGCTCACGAAGTCGTCGGCGCCCGCCGCGCGGAGCGAGTCGATCTCGTCCGGCTTCACCACGCCCGACACGAAGATGATCCGCGTGTCCTTCAGCTCGTCGTGCGCGCGGATGCGCTGGCACACGACGTTGCCGTTCACGTCCGGCAGCATGTAATCCAGGATGATCAGGTTCGGCCGGAACTGCTCCGTCAGCAGCCCCGCGTCATACCCCGTCGAGCAGAACCGGACGTCGTACTTCTCGTTCTTGCCCAAAAGGTCCCTGAACATCTCGATGATCTGCGCATCGTCGTCAACGACGAGGATCCGCGTCGCGCCCTGATCCAGCGCGCCCACCGGGATGTCGTTCGCACGCATGAACTTGATCAGCTCCGCACGCGGGATCCGCCGGAACTTCGACCCCGGCACCCTGAACCCCCCCAGCCGGCCCGCGTCGAAGCAGCGGATGATCGTCTGCTGCGAGACCTTGCAGATCTCCGCGGCCTCGCCGGTCGTGAAGATCCGCTTGTTCGCCCATTCCTTTGCGGGGGTGTGTTGGCCGTTGACGCCGGGCATGGATCGCCCCTTCCGGTCAGGAGACCGCCCGGGCACGCGCCGACCTCCGGCGCTTGCCCGCTCGGTACAGATTGCCGAGGCGTCTATCGACGCAGAACTTGCCTCACTTAACGGCACAGATTCACAAGCCCCCGTCCACCCCCGGTTACACTGGCCAAACAGAACCAACATGGGGAGGGAAGGGGGCCGGAGTGCGCCATGCTCACGACCATCCTCGCCATCGCCGCCGCCATCGGCCTTGGAGACGCCATGAACACCGACCGCGCCGATGACGCCTGGGCACCCGTTCAGGGCAAGCTCTTCACCCGCTGGGCCAAGGACGTCAACCCCGCCAACCCCTGGCCCGAGTATCCGCGGCCGCTCCTCCAGCGCGAGCGCTGGCTCAACCTCAACGGCCTCTGGGACTACGCCATCACGCCGATCGACGCCGCGACCCCGCAGCAGTGGGACGGCAAGATCCTCGTCCCCTACCCCATCGAGTCCGCGCTCTCCGGCGTCGGCCGCATCCTCCAGCCCAACCAGTCGCTGCACTACCGCCGCACCTTCACGCTCCCCGATGACTGGAACGGCGACCGCATCTGGCTCCACTTCGGCGCGGTCGATTGGAAGTGCGAGGCAAGCGTCAACGGCCACAAGCTCCCGGCCCACACCGGCGGCTTCGACCCCTTCAGCTTCAACATCACCGACGCCCTCAAGCCCGGCGAGGTCAACGAACTCATCGTTACCGTCACCGACCCGACCGACACCGGCGGCCAGCCCCGCGGCAAGCAGTGGCTCAGCCCCCACGGCATCTGGTACACACCCACCAGCGGCATCTGGCAGACCGTCTGGCTCGAGCCCGTCACCAGGCAGATCGGTATCCACAACCTCGCCGTCAACGCCGATCGCGGCACCGGCAAAGTCACAATCGACATCGGCGCGGGCTGGAACTCCGACAACACGCTCACCGCAACCGCCGAAGTCTTCGCCGACGGCAAGTCGATCGCCAAAGGCTCGGTCCGCGGCGGCCCAAACCGCATCACGCTGAACGTCCCCTCGCCGCGCGCATGGTCGCCCGATGATTCCTTCCTCTACGACCTCGTCGTCACCGCGACCGATGCCGGCAAGTCCGACACCGTCCGCTCCTATTTCGCCTTCCGCGACATCGACGTCGCACGCGACCAGCGCGGCATCAACCGCATCCGCCTCAACGGCCAGCCGCTCTTCCAGTTCGGCCCGCTCGATCAGGGCTTCTGGCCCGACGGCCTCTACACCCCGCCCACCGAAGAAGCGATGATCTTCGACATCATCGCCGCGAAGAAGATGGGCGCGAACATGCTCCGCAAGCACGTCAAGGTCGAGTCCCAGCGCTTCTACCACGCCTGCGACAGGCTCGGCATGCTCGTCTGGCAGGACATCCCCAGCCCGTTCTATCACGAAGGTACGAAAGAGAACACGTTCAACAACCCCCAACTCACCGACGAGTGGAAGAAGAACTTCGAGCACGAGATGCGCGCCATCATCCGCGCCTTTGACCAGCACCCGTCGATCGTCATGTGGGTCCCGTGGAACGAGGGCTGGGGACAGAACGACCTCGCCTGGTCGAAGTCCATGGTCGAGCTCTGCAAGAAGCTCGACCCCACGCGCGTGGTGAACAACGCCAGCGGCTGGACGGACATGGGCAACGGCGACGTCAACGACATCCACGTCTACCCCGGCCCCGCGACGCCCACGCCCAAGTCCCCGCAGGACGACGCCCGCGCGATGGTCCTCGGCGAGTTCGGCGGCCTCGGCCTCCCCATCGAGGGCCACACCTGGCTCGACAAGAACAACTGGGGCTACCGCAGCTACACCGACAAGGCCTCCCTCACCGCCGCGTACCTCGACCTCATCAACCAGCTCCCCATCCACATCTCCCGCGGCCTCGCCGCCGCCGTCTACACC
>JAEYNG010000512.1 GCA_023412695.1 Planctomycetota bacterium
GGCAAAGACCCTCCGCCGCGAACTCGACTGGATCCCGCTCAAGGCCATGCGCAAGGATCGCGCCCGACGCTACACCACGCCCGGCGCTATCGCCGAGGACATCCAGCGCTACCTCGACGACAAGCCGATCGAGGCCGCGCCCGAGAGCCGCGCCTACCTGCTCAAGAAGTTTGTCCGGCGCTATCGCGGCGGCATCGTCGCGGCGGGCGCTGTGGCCGCGGCGTTGCTGCTCGGGGTGGTCGTGTCGCTGGCGTTCATGACCAAGGCCGAACTGCGGAGGATTGAGGCGGAAGAGGCGAGGCTGCACGCCGACGAGCAGACTCGCTTGGCAGAAGATCGGCTCATCGAGGTCTCGCAACAGAAAGCCCGGGCCGAGCAGATCGTTCGGATGCTCCACCTGCTAAGCGCGGCCCAGACCTCGCTTCACGACCCGGGCTACAACGGGGACTTCGAGGAGTACTACGGGCTAGTGCGTGCGCTGAAAGCCGGAGAGCTCGCCGACGATCCAACGGCAGACATCGCGCTGCGCCGCGCGTTCGCAGCGGCCGCTGAGAAGGTGAAGGACCAGGAGTACAGGAATGACGCACTTCTCCTCATGGAGGGTGCAGTGCAAACTGCAAGTCGCGTGCACGGCGACGCTCACGAAGTCACTCTGGGGCTGATGCGAGAGGCAGCGCTTGCCGCGGTGGCCGCGGGCAACGTGGCGAGCGAGATACATTGGCTCACCGAGCGCATCGCTCGGCTGCGTGATTCGCACGGTGGTCCCCACGCAGAGATCGTACTCGCCATGCTGGACTTGGCGCACGCGCGAGTCCGGCTTGCGATGCCCCCGAAAGAGGATCCTGGGCGGCCGTGGTGGAGCGACGGTTCTCCAGCAGCCGCGGCACAGGACGCCGACGCCGACACGCACCCGGTGCCGCAGGTCGCGAGCCAACGCGAAGCGCACGCCGCCGCGGCATCGACGCTGTTCGAAGAGGCCAAGGCTCTGGCCCGCGGCTTGCCCGATGCCCACATGACGTTCGATCGCGCCGCATCAGCTCACGCTGCCTGGCTGAGTGCACGCGGCGACGGAGTCGCGGCCGAGCGCGTGCAAATGGAGCGGGCGACGTTCTGGGTCCAGGATGGACCTTCCGCCGGAAACCCCGATGCTGCCACGCATGCGCTGTCATCAGTTGTCACCGAGTTGGTGTCACGAGGTCGGCACGAACTCGCGCTGGAGGTCGCGAAGATGCGCATCGCCCTGTGCGATGCGAGGTTCCACGCCGCCGACTGGCGCCGCGGTGGAGCGAGAACTTCCGCGGCACGCATTCGGATCGCCATGGGCGATCTCGACGAGGCGGAGGACCTGCTGCTGCAGGCTCAGCAGATTCTTCGGGCTTGGTGGCAGTCTTCGAGATCCACGCGCGACGCGGATGTCGAGAACGTCTATCACATGCTCATCGCTTTGTATGAACGTCTGGAGGCCGAAAGACCGGGGGGTGCGTATGCCGAGCATGCAGCGCGATGGCGTACCGAACTTGAGGCGTTGCATGAGGAAGGGCGACAACGTCTGTCCCTCCGGCCGGCGGCGGAGCGGGCTCGCACATTGAACAACGAAGCATGGCAAGTGGCACGATTCGCCCACACAGCCGCCGCGGCCGGGCCGGGTGGTCTACAGCGAGTCGTCAATGACGCAACACGAGCCGTGGAGCTTGCGCCCGCCGCGAGAGAGCGCGCGATGTACCTCAACACGCTGGGGGTCGCCGAGTTCCGGTCGGGCCTATATCAGCGGGCAGTGCAGACGCTCCACCGTGCGGAAGAGGCATACGCCGAGGCGGCGCTCCCAAAGGACACGGTAAACCTCGTCTTCATCGCAATGGCCCAGCGAAGACTTGGGTTGTTGGCAGATGCCGATCGCACCCGCGGCGATTACCTGTCACGACGAAGCCAGCTCGAAAGGCTCCTCATCGGTGACGAGTACTCCGCCTGGCACGCCGAGTTCCTCGCCGAGTTCGGCCTGTCCGAGTAACCCCCTTCCCGCCCGCCTGCTCGCCCGCCCCACCTACCCTTGTGCCCAATGAGCCAGGGTTCTTCACACAGCTTCCAGGCCCCAACGGGCACCCGCGACCTCTACCCCGCCGACCTCGCCAAGGTCCGCTACATCGAGCACGCCTGGCGCCAGACCTCCGTCCGCCACGGCTTCGACGAGATCGACGGCCCCACCTTCGAGCACCTCGATCTCTACACCGTCAAGAGCGGCGAGGGCATCGTCAGCGAGCTCTTCAGCTTCCAGCGCGCCGGCGGCGAGCGCACCTACGCCCTGCGCCCGGAGTTCACACCCACCCTCGCCCGCATGTTCGCCGCGCGTGCCGGCGCGCTCCCCCGCCCCACCAAGTGGTTCTGCACCCCCAGCTTCTTCCGCGCCGAGCGCCCCCAGCGCGGCCGCCTCCGCGAGTTCCGCCAGTGGAACTGCGACATCATCGGCGACGACTCCCCAGCCGCCGACGCCGAGCTCATCGCCTGCGCAGTCGACGGACTCGCCGCCCTCGGCCTCTCGCCCGAGCACGTCAAGGTCCGCATCTCCCACCGCGCCGCCGTCGAGCAGATGCTCGCGACCCGCGGCGTGCCGCGCGAGATGTTCCAGGCCTGGTTCACACTCCTCGACAAGGTCGGCAAGATCAACAACGACCAGTTCATCGACCAGGCCCGCGGCCTCGGCATGGACACCCAGCGCGCCGTCAAGATGCTCGAGATGATGGTCACCGCCACGCGCTTCGAGGAGCCCACCACCCAGGCCATGCTCTCCGAGGCCATGGGCGGCCACGGGCCCGAGTACTTCAAGAAGCTCTGGGCCGAGCTCCGCGCAGCAGGCGTCGCCGACTGGTGCTGGCTCAACCTCGGCATCGTCCGCGGCCTCGCGTACTACACCGGCATGGTCTTCGAGATCCACGAGGCCACCGGCGCCGAACGCGCCATCGCCGGCGGCGGCCGCTACGACCAGCTCATCGAGATGTTCGGCGGCCCGCCCACGCCCGCCGTCGGCTTCGGCATGGGCGACGTCGTCCTCTCCCTCGTCCTGCAGGACAAAAAGGTCCTCCCGACCGACCAGCAGATCGCCGCCAAGCTCGGCAACCTGCCCGACGCCTTTGTCGTCAGCAACGGCACGCCCGAGGCCGACGCCGAGCTCTCGACCGTCGTCGGTGCGCTGCGGCGCGAGGGGCTCCACGCCCGCCGCAGCTACAAGGCGACCAAGAACGTCGGCAAGCTCATCCAGGACGCCGCCAAGAGCGGCGCACGCTTCTGTGTCATCGTCGAGAGCGACTCAAGCGCGACCCTGAAAGACCTCGCCACCGGCAACCAGGTCCCCGTCGCCGTCGCCGACGTCGCGCGATGGATCAAGGTCGGCGAGCTCCCCCACGCCGGCTGAGTCACCGACGCTCGCGCACGCTCGAGGGGCACGCATGCCCTGGTTCTCGATCAAGCAGGTCCCGCGTCGCCCGCCCTTCCGTGCCGAGACCTATATCGATGGCGATCAGGTGCTGCTCCGGCTGCGACACAACGTGTTCTTCATAATGGTTGCGGGCATCTTCGCGGCCGCGGCGATCGTCACCACGCTTGATTTGCTCGGCCAGACGCGCGTCGTCCCGCACGGCCCGCTCGTGCTCATCGCCTGCCTCTTCGCCGCGTTGTTCTTCGTGCGCCTCGGCTTCGACTATCAGGATTGGCACATCGACCTGACCCACAAGCTGGTCGTGCATGAAGGCTACTACTGGCTCTTCAGCAGATCCCACCCAGTCACAATCGACCGTATCGAGATCGTCCCGATCACGCTCCTCCGCGGCGCCGAGCGGCGCACATGGGACATGTACGCCGTCGTCATCCGCGGCGATTCCAGCCGCTACTGGATCGTCGCCATCGAACTGCACGCCCCAACGCTCATCGAATGGGTCAAACAATGGGCCCCGGCGGAGTTGGTTTCGAGAAGCCAAGACCGCATGTACATGCGAGTGTGCGTCTGACGACCGTCGCGAAGCTCGCCGACAACTCCACCGAAGCGCGAACCGCTCAACTCTCTTCTTCCACCACGATGCTGTCCAGCCGCTCCCGCAACGCCGCTGGCAGGCTCTCTCGCACCTCCGGCGTGATCAGCCCGACGGACTTCATGTCCGCGATATGCACACGATCAATATCGCGAAAGCTTGTGAGCTTCATCCGCACCAACGCCTCGAGATTGAGCACGCGGAAACCTTCCGGGTCGCGCTGCGACTCCGCGACATCCGGCGCGGGGGTCTCGTAAGATGGCCGCACCCTTTCCCCCGCCCACACCAGATGAACGCCCGCTTTCCGGCTCGGCTCTTCCGGATCGACGAATAACACCAGACCGCGAAGGTCCTCGCGCGTCAGGCCGATGGATGTCAGCGCCGCCGTAACCGCCGGCAGATCCGCTCGCCGCACGAGCAAATCCACGTCCTTTGTCGCGCGTGTCGCCGACAAATCCACGCGGGCGACCCACGACGCGACGGCGTTCCCGCCGACAACCGCGTACGAGACGCCCGCGGCATCCAGCGCCGACGCGACCCGCCGTAATCGCTTCTCAACCCGATCGACCGCCATGAAGTATCCGGCAAGGGGCACTGCTGATCTCCGCCACGATTATAAGCGCTACACCAGCGTCCTCACCGCAACGCTCTTCGGTATTCCACCCGTGCAATCCCAGCCGCTCCTCCCTCGACACCCCACACCTCGACACCTTCCCCCTTTCCCCCTCACCCCGCCTTC
>JAEYNG010000013.1 GCA_023412695.1 Planctomycetota bacterium
CGGCAGCAGCGTCGCCGCGCCGTCCTCGTCGCGCCGGAACTTGTAGAACATCACCTCGTTCCGCTCCGGCAGCGTCACCGCGATCGCGTCTCCCTGCGGCCGCCACGCGATGCACGTCGCCCGCGCGCTGTCGTCGTCAAGCCCGAACAGCGGCCACGCCATCGGCTCGCCGGCCACCTGCCCCACGCCGTCGAACGGCACCATCACCACCTGCTGCCGCGGCGTGCGGTTCACCACCGCCACCAGGTTCTCGCGAGGGTGCACCGCCACCGCCGTCGGCTCCTCGCCGACGTACACCGTCCCGATCAGCTTCGGCGACATCGGCGTGCTCAGATCGACCACGGCCAGGTTCTCGCCCAGCGGCAGCTCGCTCAGGCTCCGCGCCCCCTGCGTGGCGTTCTTCCGGCTCTCGACCACGAACGCCAGCTTCCCGTCGCGCGACACGTCCAGCATCGTCGGCGGGCCCAGCGCCGAGTTCGACACCTCGATCTGCGCAAAGTCCGTCTGCGGCTCCTTCAGCGGCAGCGACACCACCGTCAGCGTGTCCCTCGCCTCCACCGGCCGCTCGCCCAGGTCCCCCGTCGAGAACGCCGTCGCCGCCATGTCCGCATCGCACACCGCGACGATGTACCGCCCGGCCACATCACCAGGGCCGCTCGGCTTGCCGGCGCACCCGCCCAGCATCGAGGCGCCAAACGCCGCGCCGCACACCAGGGCCGTCACGATCGCGTTCTGCTTGCAGATCTTCACCGAATGCCTCCCTCGTTCGCAATCACTGTCCATCCATTACGGCCAACATGGTACCAACATCGACCGTCGCACCCGGCGGCGGCGGCTCAAGGATTTCAACACCCACCCCGCGCGCCCGCATGAGCGCGCCCACCGCCGCCATCATGTCCTCGGGGAACGGCGCAAGAAACACCATCCGCTCCTCCGTCACCGGGTGCCGGAACCCCAGCTTCGCCGCGTGCAGCGCCTGCCGCTCCACCAGCGCGCCCACGTCCGAAAGCCCAAGATCCGCTCCGCTCAGCGGCCGCCCGCCGTACATGTCGTCCCCGACGATCGGGTGCCCGCCGTGCGACAGGTGCACGCGGATCTGGTGCGTACGCCCTGTCTTGAGCTCCAGCTCGACCAGCGAGAAGCCGCCCCCGCGCCCCGGCCCCGTCCGCGACGGATCGACCGGCAGCGGGAACCTCGCCCGCACGCGGCAGATCGTCACCGCCTGCTTCCCCAGGTGATCGTGCCGCACCACGTACTTCTCGCGATACCCCTTCTCCCGCGACGGGTGCGGCCCCAGCGGCAGGTCGATCACTTCGACCGGCATCATCACCTGTCCGTGCACGAGCGCAAGGTACCGCTTATCGACCTCCCGCCGCTCGAACTGCCGCGCCAGCCGCCAGTGCGACGTGTCGTCCTTGCCGAACACGATCGCCCCCGACGTGTCGCGGTCGAGCCGGTGGATCACCCCCGGCCGCGCGAACTCCTTGCCCACTTTCGACAACGCGCCCGACCCGTGGTGCTGAAAGTGCCACGCCAGCGCGTTGATCATCGTCCCCGAGTTGTGCGCCCGCGCCGGGTGCACGATGATCCCCGGCCGCTTGTTGATCACGATGATCGCGTCGTCCTCGTGCATGACCTCGAGCGGGATCTCCTCCGGTTGCACTTCTGTCGGCGGCGGGGGCGGGACGAAGACCTCCACCCGGTCGTTCGCGATGAGCTTCGTCGAACTCTTGGGCTTCCGCCCGTTCACCGTGACCCCGCCCTCGTCGATCAGCCGCTGGAGTTGCGCCCGGCTCATGAACCCGATGCGCGACGCGAGGTACTTGTCCAGCCGCGTGGCCAGATTCTTCTGCAGCACGAACACGACGCGGTTGGGGGCATCGTCGTCCGCCGGCTGCTGCGCCGCGACCCGGTCCGGATCGACCTCTCCCTCCTCCGCGCTCTCAGCCGCCGCCGCGCTGAGCGACCGGTGCGTCTCCCACGCCTTGCGCAGCGCGCGCTCATCGACCTTTCCGCCCGGCCGCAGCAGCGGGCTCGACTCGGGCGTATCGCCCCCGCTCCGCGAAGGGCCCTTGGGAGATCGGTTCGTCACGGTCGATTGTTCACACGCCGATTAGCGTCCCGGCGCGGGCTCGGGCTGGGGCTGCGACGGCTCTTCCGAGCCCGGCTCCTGCGAACCCGGCTCCGGTGCCGGTGCTGGCGTCGGAGCCGGTGCAAACGGCGACGATGTCGCGTCCGGCACCGGCGTCCCGGTCCCGGTCGGCGGCTTCAGCGGCACGCCCTGTGCGCCCGTCCCCGCGCCCTCGACCGTCACCACACTGCCGTCCGCCGTCTTTACCTGAATCGGGTTCACCGCGCTCTTCACGATGAACAGGTCGCTCTGCGCATAGATCTTCGGCATCGTCTCCAGCGACGGCAGCGTCTCGATCCGCTTCTTCGCCGCTGCGGACTCCCGCGTGAATCCCACAGCGTCCGCCACTTCAATCAGCTTCGTGTAGTGCTCGCGAGCCTTGTCCATCTCGCCGCGAGACTCCGCAACCGCCGCGAGCCCGAACAGCCCGGTGATCGTGTGGATCTCCATCCCCTCTTCGCCCGCCGTCGCCTTCACCACCGCCTCGTACTGCGCCGCCGCCTTACCCAGCTGCCCCGTGCGGTCCTCATCGCTCAGAAGCGCCGTGCCCTCGGGCAGGGCGCCCGCCTGGTCAAGCTGGATCCCCGCCGGGATGCCCGTCCGCGACGACTCGAGATACAGGTCCGCCGCGGCCAGCCGCGCAAGCATCGGCACCGCCGCCTTCCCGCCCTGCTCCTCCGCCACGCGGATGAGCGACTCGGGGTTGCGCGACACCACCGCCGCGTCGAAGTCGGCGAACGCCTTCGCCAGCGCCGCGTCCTGTGACGCCTGGAACTTGTTGTACAGGAAGTACCCACCCGCAAGGATCGCGATGAGCATCAGCACCGGCGTGGACCACTTCCGAAGGAAATCGATGAACTCGGTGTTGAGCCGGCTCTCCTCGAGGCCCGCGCCCTCCTTCAGTCCACCCTGAATCCGCTCTTCCATGGCTGCTCCAATCCGAGAAATCCGTGCCGTAAAAACCCCCGCCGGCGAGCCCAAAGTCTACGCCGGACAGCGTGTTAGATCGGCACGCAATTGCCGGCGGTCTTGTGGCAAAGTCCCGAACACAACCCATTCAGGCAGCAGCACTGCTCGTTAGCAGCCGCTTCCACGGGCGAGGATCTGCCTTTATGCAATCCAGCAGCCGCCGGGCCATCGGCGGGGGCGTGCCGCCCTGCTCCCATGCTTGCACGGTTTTGACGGAGGTCCCAAGCAGCTTTGCAAAGACACCTTGGCTGACGCTGAGTTGCTGACGCAGTGCAACGATGCGACCGGACCGCCACTCCTGCGGCTCGGCCACGCTCGGAACTTCTCGCACGGTGAATCGAGCAGGCAAATCCTCGCCAGCGGCGAGCGCGTCCCGGAGCCCGGTCAGGCCGCGGATTATCTCCGTTCCCGCTTGCTTCGTGCTCCGCCGTACGCGCTTGTTGCCGGTCCGACGCTTCGTCATTGCATGCCCTTCCGCATTCGTCTCTTGTCGAGATACTGCTGAATTTGCTGCAGCAGCCCTTTAATCACTCGCTTCTGAACTTCGCTGATGGATCCCAAATCGTTCTTGGCATGCGCGAAGACAAGCGCAACCAGCCCATGCGATGGGAAATACGCGTAATACACACGCACCGCACCGCTTGAGCCAGTTTGCCACCGTGGCGGCGCAAACCGAAGTTTGCGCAGACCACCTGTTCCCACAACGACCGGCGCGTCGTTCGGTGCAAGACAGATAACTGTTTGAAGTGCGCGAAGATCCTCATCATCCAGCCCTGCCTTCTTCCACGACGGCGCGAACCGATCAAGCTCTACAAACCAGAGCCAGGACTTCGAAGAGTCGATCCATCTCGATCGGCCGCCCGCACCGCCACGAGTCGCCATGTCTTGCCCTTTGTTCGACATCCACCCACGTCGGGTTCGCGAGTATACCAAAAAATAGGATAGTTTGCAACTCGGTCAGCCGTCCCAGAACCGCCACGCCCGTGCATCCTCCACGCACGTCCGCGGCACAAGCCCCTCCCGCACCGCCTCCACCACCTGTTCAAGCCCCCGTGCCC
>JAEYNG010000038.1 GCA_023412695.1 Planctomycetota bacterium
CCCCCCGGGGGGGGGGCCCGGGGGGGGGGGGGGGGGTTGGGGGGGGCGGGCCGGCACGAGGCCGGCGGTTCGTAAAGACATCAGATGGGGCTCCCGGACGGGTCCTGACGGAGATCGAGCATGCCCACGTTTCAATACGAAGCACTGAACGCCGCGGGCAAGCCCCAGAAGGGGAGTGTCGAGGCCGCCACGAGCGAGGAGGCGGTGCAGCGGATCAAGTCGCAGGGCTTCTTCCCGACGTCGGTGCGGGAGCAGAAGGGCAAGAAGGCCGGCGCGCCCGAGGAGGGCGAGGTCAAGAAGGTCAAGAAGAAGAAGGAGATGTCGTTCTCCTTCGGGCGGGTGAACGCGAAGAAGCTCACGCTCTTCACCCGGCAGCTCTCGACGCTCCAGGACGCGGGCCTGCCGCTGCTGCGGTCGCTCCAGATCCTCGAGGGTCAGCAGAAGCCGGGCAAGCTGAAGAACATTCTGACGGATGTCTGCGAGGACGTCGAGGGCGGCTCGAGCCTGTCTGAGGCGATGGCCAAGCACCCCGCGGCGTTCGACAAGCTTTACACGAAGATGGTGGCCGCGGGCGAGGTCGGCGGCGTGCTGGACATCATCCTGCAGCGTCTGGCCGAGTTCATGGAGAAGGCCCAGCGGCTCAAGAGGAAGATCAAGGGCGCGGTGGTTTACCCGTCGGTGGTCGTCGTCGTCGCCGTGGCGATCGTGACGTTCATCATGGTGTTCATCATCCCGAAGTTCGAGGAGATCTTCCGAGACTTCGGCGTGGCGCTCCCCGCGCTGACGCGCTGGCTCATCGGGGTGTCGGCGTGGGTGGCGGGCACGCAGGTCGGCCAGGCGATCCCCGGCTGGGTGTGGATCCTGCTGACGCCGATCCTGATTGTGGTGTTCATCAAGCTGGCCCGCAAGGCGACGCCGGGCCGGGCCGCGCTCGACACGCTCGTCCTCTGGACGCCGGTGTTCGGCGGCCTGGTGAAGAAGAGCGTGACGGCCCGGTTCACTCGGACACTGGGCACGCTGATCTCCGCGGGCGTGCCGATCCTCGAGGCGATGCTCATCACCCGCGACACGTCGGGCAACTACGTGTTCGAGAAGGCGCTGACGAAGGTGCACGACTCGATCCGCGAGGGCGAGTCGTTCGCCGAGCCGCTGCGCGAGAGCAAGGTGTGCGACGCGATCGTGGTGAACATGATCGATGTCGGCGAGGAAACCGGCGACCTCGACGCCATGCTCATGAAGATCGCGGACAACTACGACGAAGAGGTGGACGTCGCCGTCGCGGCGATGGTCGCGCTCATCGAGCCCATGCTCATGGTGTTCCTCGGCGTGGTCGTCGGCACGATCGTCGTGTCGATGTTCCTCCCGCTCGTCGCGATGATCGAGTCCCTCCAGCAAGGCGGTGCGGTGTGAGCCACAGACCCTCGCGGGCGTTCACCATCATCGAGATCACGATCACGATCGTGATCATCGCGATGCTCTCGGGCATCCTGCTCCTCGCGGCCAGGCACGCGCTGAGCTCGGCACGGTCCGAGAGCGAGCGGGCGCTGATCAACAGCATGAAGATGGCGGTGCTGCAGTTCAAGCAGGACCACGGCTTTCTGCCGCCGCTCATCAACGACCGGCTCGACGCGAATGGGAACACCACCGGCAACGTGCTCGATGGTCAGAACCGGCCGGAGGTCCGCGACAATGCCTTCCTGGAATCGCGGGGGAACTTCGATGAGCCCCGTTACAGCATCTACACCCTGCAGTGGTACCTGATGGGCGCGTTGAACATCACCGACGCGAACGGACCGATCGACGGCGGGCCGGGCGCGCGATTCACCGAGCCCAACCGTGACGGCACCTTCAAGCGCAAGGGCAAGCTTCACGAGCCGTACTTCGATCCGACGACCGCGGGTGCAAAGCACGTCTTCGGCGTGTACCCGGCGACGTCGGCGGAAGAGGCGCGTGTCGCGCTGACCGACCGCTGGGGCCAGCCGCTCCGCTACTACCGGTGGAAGCCGCAGTTCGGGGGCGACGGCAACGTGTCGCAGTTCCTCGTGCCGCGATCGGTCGGCGACGCGGGCACGAACCCCCAGCTCCGCGACGCGGAGTTTGCGATCGTGAGCCTTGGGCCGGATCAGAACACGGACAACCGGCGTCCCCTCCCGACGGCGGGCGCGATCACATCGGCGGTGGACAATGCGCCGCTCGACGCCAGCGTCAACGACAACATCGTGGAGGTCGGCCGATGAGAACCCGTCTTCCCCAGTCGTCCGCGTTCACGCTGGTCGAGATGCTCGTGGTGATCATCATCATCACGGCGATGCTGGTGATCGCGGTGCCGAACTTCCAGGCGATGCTCAGCAGCTCCGAGGCCGCGCTCGCGGAGTCGCAGCTCAAGGCGGCGATGCGTGCCGGGAAGGACGCGGCGCTCCGCTCGACCGGCGATCAGGACAGCGCGGTGGTGTTCACGTACATCCCCGGCGGCCGGCTGACGATGGGGATCTATGTCAAGGCGGGGCGGCTTCGGGACCGGCATCGGATCCAAGAAGTCTGGCGTGATGTTTTCGTACCCGCGGCGGTGAACGAGCCCGTGCAGCTGCCGCGTGGCTGGATGGTCCGTGGCTATGCGCCGCCCCTTTCCACTGACAACGGCGTTGCGAACGACATCCTCTCGGACCCGGGCGACCAGTGGTACGAGAGTTACACGGGCCGGGCGATCAACAACCTGATCGGCAACTGGGTGTTTCCGGAGACGCACTTCCACGATAACAGCGACGCCGATCTTGGACTCTACCGGCAGACGTTCATGGTCCGCTTCCAGGCCGGCTCGGGCATCATGAA
Source organism: Planctomycetota bacterium (assembly GCA_023412695.1). Taxonomy (GTDB): domain Bacteria; phylum Planctomycetota; class Phycisphaerae; order Phycisphaerales; family UBA1924; genus JAHBXL01. Next base: position 2,830 of record JAEYNG010000038.1, read on the forward strand.
ACTCGGGTCCACCGAGTCGTGCCTGATCTTCGCGCCGGGAGCGAACGCCGAGTGGCGTCAGAATGGCGTGTACAGCCGCTACCGCGCGGATCAGACCGCCGATGCGAGCCGATTCGTCAGCCGTATCCTTCAAGCGCCGTACGCCAGTTCGCAGCCGGGCGTGGACGTGCTCAACGACGATGACCGCCGGCGGCTCCTGGGCTGGGAGTCCACCGACATGATCCTGGCCAGGCCGGTGTCCCAGCTTGCCCTGTACGACGAGACGAGGCTCGCCAGAGCGATTGGCGCCCAGTTGAACCGTCAGACCGGTTCGCTGTATATGGACGCCGGCTCGTCAAGCGGCGTGCCGATGTTTGTCGGACGCACGCTGCCAACGCCCAGCCGCGGCAGCGTCCAGGCCGACATCAACGCGTGGATCCTCGGCGACACCAATCTCGACGGGAACTTCCTCCCGCTGGACAACGGACGGGTGGCCGATGCGCCGGAGGCGAAGATCTTCACGATCGATCGCTACACCGGCGCCCTGCAGAACGTGGAGGTGCAGTGATGAACGTCCGCCCCCGTTTGCCCGAGCGGGCCGCGACGGCCTTCTCGCTCATCGAGATCCTGATCTCGGTGCTCATCCTCGCCCTTGGCCTGCTCGGCCTTGGCGCGCTCTTCCCGGTCGTGCTGCGGGAGCAGCGGATCGGGACGGACAACATCAACGGGGTCATCGCGACGAACAACGTCAAGGCGATGCTGGCGCAGATGGACCTGAACATGCTGATGCCCACGGCCGGCCCGCCCGGCCGCGACGAGTGGGGGAGCTGGCG
>JAEYNG010000076.1 GCA_023412695.1 Planctomycetota bacterium
CGTCATCTTCTTCGCCGTAGACCTCGATCCCCATCTCGAGCCACTCGCCGGCGCCCCCGCCCGCCAACTCGTTGATCGCGTCCCCGCGATCCATCGTCACGAGGTCCCGCACCTCGCCGCTGATGACAAAGTAGCGGGCGCCGAAAATCGCGACGAGCGTGAACGCCGCGGCCAGCGCACCCGCCGCGAACCCGCCCTGCATCTTCGTGCCGCGCATCATGCCATACCCCGCCCCACCGCCGACGATCGGGGCGAGAATCCACAGACTCCACCCCGTCGCCTTCATCACCGCGACCCAGACGACCGCGCCGATGAGCGCGCCAAGAGCCGAGAACGCGATCGCCTTTCCGCTGGGCATTGCCGACGCTCCTTCTGTCCGCCCCGCAAGCCCGGAGCCGACTCGATGGCCTATCGGCGAGGCACGCCGCCCGCTCGGCCCGGCACGTCGCGAGCACGTGAAGACCGGACGACTGTGCCGATGCGGAAAAACCCGCGGCCTGATAACCGCTCGCCCCAGCGTCCGCTATCATCCCCCAACGCTCGGGGCGCGGCGGCTTCCGGTGGAATCCGTCGCTGAGAAGCACCCGTGGAACCTGAACCGGTTCGGACCGGCGGAGGGAAGCGGCCTTTGGACCTCACCGCGCTCATCCGATTCCAGATCGCCCACAGCGCGTGGGCGCTGCGCCGCATCATCGAATGCGCACGCACCCTCCCCGCGGCGGCGATCGAGCAGGACCTCGGCATCGGCCCCGGCTCGCTTCGGCAGAACATCGCACACACCATCGAGTGCATGTTCTTCTTCGCCGACAACTTCGCGGGGCTCGAATATGTCGAGCCCGCGGACTTCGCCGCGCAGTCGCAATCACTCGACGGACTCGCGACGCTGCTCGACTCCGCGCACGCCAAGCTCCGGCTGGCGATGCTCCGGGCAAGCGAACGCGGCTTCGACAACACGGTGCACTGGCCGAACGCCGACTCGGGCGCATTGCCCGCGGCCGCGGCCGTCGCACAGGTCTTTGACCACTCAACCCTGCACCGCGCCCAGTGCGTGAACATGCTCAAGCGGCTCGGCATCTCGCCCGTGCCGGACCTGGACCCGATGACGTTCCAAAGCACGCAGAACGCGTGAGGACGGAGCCTCCGATGACGACGACCAACGCGCCCCAGTTTCGTTTCCGCGTCCCGATGCACGGCGCACGCAACCCCGGCAACACGCCTGATGTGACGACGCCCGGTTCCTTCGCCCTCCCGCCCGATGTCGGCGGCCCGCTGATGTTCGCCTCGCCCAATACCCCCGGCATGCCCGCGCCCAGCGCCAAGACCGCCTGGGACTTCTTGCCCGACGGCTGGACGGTCGAGATTCTCAGCGAGCGCGAGACCGCCACCGCCCCGCGCAGCTGCGCCTCCTCGCCCTGCATGGCGTGCGAGTCCTACACCTTCACCGACGCCCGCGGCGTCACTCGCCGCGTCACCCCCCCGCCGGGCTTCGCGCCCGTCACCCAGCTCGAATCCGCACGCCTCGGCATCATCACGCCGCAGATGCGCCGCGTCGCGCAGCGCGAACCGCACTTCGAGACGCTCTTCCCCGGCAAGGCCGCGGAGGCCGTGCGCGACGAGGTCGCCGCGGGCCGCATGGTCATCCCGGCGAACATCAACCACCTGAAGCACAACCTCGACCCCATGTGCATCGGCCGCGCCAGCCGCACAAAGGTCAACGCTAACATGGGCGCCTCCCCGGTCTCCTCCGGCACCGACGAAGAAGTTGAGAAACTGAAGTGGGCAGAACGCTGGAAGGCTGACACAATTATGGATTTGAGTACGGGGGGGGAGATTGATGAGTGTCGGGAGGCGATCATCCGGGCGAGCACGGTGCCGATCGGGACGGTGCCGATTTACTCGATGATCATTGGGAAGAGGATTGAGGATCTGGATTGGGAGACGATCGCCGCGAGCCTGCACCACCAGGCGCGGCAGGGCGTTGACTACTTCACGATCCACGCGGGGGTGCGGCGGGGGCACCTGAAGCACGTGAAAAACCGACTGATTGGTATTGTTTCTCGCGGCGGGTCGCTGCTGGCCAAGTGGATGCTCGTCCACAACCGCGAGAACATCATGTACGAGCGGTGGGAGGACATCTGCGACATCCTGCGGCAGTACGACGTGACGTTCTCGATCGGTGACGGGCTGCGGCCGGGCGGGCTGGCGGACGCGACGGACGCCGCGCAGATCGCGGAGCTCGAGACGCTGGGCGAGCTGACCGAGCGCGCGTGGCGGCGGGGCGTGCAGGTGATGATCGAGGGGCCGGGGCACGTGCCGTTCGACCAGATCGAGTGGAACGCAAAGGTGCAGCGCACGCTGTGCCACGGCGCGCCGTTCTATGTGCTCGGGCCGCTGGTGACGGACATGTTCCCGGGGTATGACCACATCACCTCGTGCATCGGCGCGACGGCGATGGCGTATCACGGCGCGGCGATGCTGTGCTATGTCACGCCGAAGGAACACCTCGGCCTGCCGAAGAAGGACGATGTCAAGCAGGGGTGCATCGCGTACAAGATTGCGGCTCACGCCGCGGATGTCGCGCTGGGGATCCCCGGCACACGCGACCGTGACGACGAGCTGACCAAGGCGCGCGCTGCGCTGAACTGGGAGAAGCACTTTGAGCTGAGCTTCGACCCCGATACCGCGCGGGCGTACCACGATGAGGACCTGGATGTTGATACCGACTTTTGTGCGATGTGCGGGCACGACTGGTGCAGCGTGCGCATCAGCAAGGAGATCCAGGAGTTTGCCAGCGGCAAGGCGGAGGGGTTCGAGCGGATCGGCGCGAACGGGAAGGCCGGCGCGCCGGTGAAGTCCGGCGCACTCACGCCGGAGCAGCAGGAGATTCTGGCGAAGCGCGGCGTGCTTTCGCCGGACGAGATCCACAAGCTCGCGTCGAAGACGAAGAAGGCCATGGGCACGAGGCAAAAGGCAGGAGGCGAGGAGGGGGCCAAGCTGTCGTGCCACTCGGACTACGTGGACCCGGAGACGGCGCAGCGGATCCAGGCAGAGAAAGCCGGGCGCGAGGTGCTCGTACCTCTCGATGTGCGGCCCGCGCTGGGGATCAGCAAAGAGGATCGGGTGGTGTGATAGATTATTCGGACGTGGCAGCGTGCAAGCGGGCGGGGCAATCCCGGCCGCTTGCTGTATGCTGTCCGGAACGAGGCCATAGCACATGTTTCAGCAAGCCTTTGACGCGATCGACAACTCTCTCCGCACCGAGGCCGGCTGCACCACGGAGCTCGACTACATCGAGCAGACGTCGTGGCTTCTGTTCCTGCGATACCTCGACGGGCTGGAGCAGGACCGTGCAGACGAGGCCAGGCTTGAGGGGAAGCGATACTCGTTCATCCTCGAGAAGCCCTACCGCTGGGAGACCTGGGCCGCGCCGAAGACCAGGTCCGGCGAGCTCGACCACAACGCCGCGATGACCGGCGACGACCTTGTCGATTTCGTCAACGACACGCTTTTCCCCTACCTCCGCAAGTTCAAGGACAAGGCCGCGGGACCCGACACGATCGAGTACAAGATCGGCGAGGTCTTCGGCGAGATCGACAACAAGATCGGCAGCGGCTACACGCTCCGCGAGATCATCGACGCCATCGACGGCCTCCGCTTCCGCTCGCAGGCCGAGAAGCACGAACTCTCCCAGCTCTACGAGGAGAAGATCAAGCGGATGGGGAACGCCGGCCGCAACGGCGGCGAGTACTAGAGGCTATCCGTAAACCTGTTTGAGCAGGATGATCGAGCACCCCAGGTGCAGGAAGCCTTGGAAGAGCATCGCGGACTTCTCGTAGCGGATGCACAGGCGGCGGAA
>JAEYNG010000087.1 GCA_023412695.1 Planctomycetota bacterium
CCCGCGGCTTGCAGCGCTGCGTACGGCACCGCGTTAATCACGGTCATCGGATACACCGCCGCGATGATAAGGACCGTCCGCACAGCGCCCCGCCACCGCTCCCCCCACATCCATTCCTCAAGCCCGGGGAAGACCGGGATCAGCGCGAGGCTCGTGGGCACGGCCAGGAACATCAACTGCCTCAGTGCACGCGCGACGCCGCGCCGCAGCCGGTCGTCATCATTGATCTTCGCGAACGCGGCAAACAGCACCTGGTTCATGTTCGCAGCGACAAGAATGCCCACTTGAGCGACGATCTGGTGAGCGAAGAAGTACACGCCGACGACGTCTTCCTTCACGAACAAGCGGACGACGGAGTAGTTCCCCATATTGACAAGTGCGGCGCCGAGCGTCCCGATCAGGATCCACTTCGACTGGCCCAGGAGTGGCCACCATTGGTCGGTCCGAGCGGGCTCCCGCCACGGTCGTTCCTTTACGAACTTTCGAAAAAGCAGTAGTTCAACAACTGCGACCAGCGGCAGCGGCGCGACAAACGAGAGCGGGCCAAAGCCCGCCATCGCCAGGGCGATCGACCCACCGAATCGCACGGCCGCCGCGGCGATCTGCACGCGGGCAAGGTCCGCGAATCGAAGCTCGATGCTCAGCTTTACCGACAGGATCGAAGGGAGCGTGTTCAACGGCACCGCGATGCCGATCAGCAGCAGCATCCAGAAATACACGGGGTTGCTCGTCGCCAGCGCGAGCCCCGCACCGATAGCCGTCACCAGCAACCCGCTCACGAAGTTCATCGCCCCGGCGAGCCAGAACATCGGGCCAAGCAGTTCTCTAAACGCGCCCTGCCGCTGAATCAGCAGGTCCCGCACGCCGCCGTCGCGGAGGAAGGTCGCGAAGATCGCGGCCGAGCTTGCCGTCGCGAAAACGCCAAAGTCCGACTTAGTCAGGAACCACGCCAGGACGATCTGCGCCCCCAGCGATGCGAGCCGGCCTGCCGCCGTGTTAATCATCAGCCAGATCGACCCCCGAGCGACCTGCGCAGCCATCGGGGGCGCGGCCGAGCCTGCCATTCCGGCGTCACTGGCAGAAGTGGGTGTAGTCTGGCTCATACGCTCGCCGTCGAGGCCTCGGTGGGAACAGTACTATCGGTCCATCCGAGTCTGTACGTGACCTGTTTGAACAATGGAGCCTCGACTCTCTGCCAGCCGTCGGTCGATACACCCTCCTCGAACATGCACGCCCCGGATCCAGTCTTCAGCCGCGTCGCGATGCTCTGCCTCGGCACCGAGGTGTACGGTGTCGGCACGATCCAGAAGCTGTATGCCCAGCACGCCCCTGGGATGGCGTTTGTGTGCTTCGAGAAGGGACCATTGTGGGACTGGCTCGGCGAGCAGGGAGTGCGGCGGTTCATGGTGGACGGCCTGGGGTCATTCGCCGCGACGGGCTCGTCGCTCGCGACGCTGGCCCGAATCCCGGGCGTCATGGCCCAGGCGCGGCGAACAGCCGCGGTTCTACGGAAACTGCTCGAGCGCGAACGGCTGAGCATCGTGCATACGCACTGGCTCCCGCAGCAGTTCGTCTCCGGCTTTGTGCGCTCAAAGTCCGTGCGGACGGTCTGGCAGATCAACAACAACACTGACCGCCGGCGGCTTTTGGGCGCGGGGGTACATCTCAACCACCTGCTTGCACGCTGGGGCGCGGATGTCCTGCTTCCGGCATCGGATTACATCGGCCGCAACTGGCAGACCGGCCGCGTCCGCTGCACGACGATCCGCAACGCCGCGGTCCCGCGGTTCGCCTCGCCAAACGCGCTCGCCTCGCCACCAGTCCGGTGCGTGATCGCTGGTCGGCTCGAAGAGCAGAAGGGCCATCACGTCGCGGTCGACGCGGTGTTAAAGGCACGCGCGGCGGGACACGACGTAGGCTTGGACATCTTCGGCGGACCGGTGAAGGACAATCCGTACTATGACGATCTGGCCAAACGCGCGTGTCATGCCGGAGCTGCGGACGCGATCCGCTTCCTCGGATTCCGCACAGATTTGCGCGAGCGGCACCAGGACTATCACCTTGCACTGCAGTGCCGCATCGACCCGGAGCCGTGCAGCCTGTGGGTGTGCGAGACGCTGGTGGACGGTGTGCCGTGCATCGCGTCCGCAACGGGCGGCACGCCGGAGCTCGTCGAGGACGGAAAAACAGGTATGCTGTATCGCGCCGGCGACGCGGATGACCTGGCGGAGAAGCTCATCGCGCTCTGCCGCGACCGTGCATGGCTGGCGTCGATGCGCGTAGCCGCGTTCAAGCGTGGCCGGAAGCACTTCACCGTTGATCGGATGATGTCGCAGACACGCGGCGAGTACGAGCGTCTGCTCGCGTAACGCGACCTGCTCAGCGAATCACGCCGACCGAGGCGAGCGCTCGCCGCAGGCCCTCGACCGGGTCCCCTCTCATGCGCCAGTCGCAGAGAACTTCTCTCGATGCCGCCCGGTAGCGGTCCAGATTCGCCGTATCCGTCACGTCCAGCAGCGCATTGATCATCGACGGCAGATTCCCCGGCTCAGAGCCGCGGCCGTTCACGCCGTCTTTCAATAGCTCCCCCGCGGCCCCGACCGTGCTCGCGCACGCAAGCGCCATCCCGGCGCACACC
>JAEYNG010000098.1 GCA_023412695.1 Planctomycetota bacterium
CCGAGGCGTACCGGGCGCGGCGGTCGCGAGCCAGCGCCCGCATCACCACCGCCTCGATATCCCCCCTCGTCCCGGGCGCGACCGAAGACAGCGGCCCGATCTCCCCACGCTGCACGCACGCCAGCAGCTCCATCAACGGCCGCCCCGAAGCGTCGATCGGCGCCCGCCCGCTCAGAAGGTGGTACGCAATCGCCCCGAGCGCGTACACGTCCGTCTGCGTGTCCACCTCCTCGAGCCGCCCGTCCGCTCCGATCCCCCCCGCCTGCTCCGGGCTCATGTACGCCGCGGTCCCCAGCACCTCGCCGTGCAGCGTCGCCGCCGCGTGCTGCCCGGTCTCGCCGATCAGCCGCGCGATCCCGAAGTCCAGCACCTTCGGCCGCCCCTCCGCCGTCACGATGATGTTCGCCGGCTTCAGATCCCGGTGGATCACACCGTGCGCGTGCGCCTTCTGCACCGCGTCGCACACGTCCGCCATCAGCCGCAGCCGCTCGCGGACGCCGGTCGATGCAACATCCGACTCCAGCAACCGCTTCCCCTCGACATACTCGAGCACGATGTACGGCCGTCCGTCCGGCATTGGCAGCACGCCCGACCGGAACACCCGCATGATGCGGTCATCGGAGAACTTCGCCAGGATCTCCGCCTCGCGCTTGAACCGGTGCCGCGCCACCTCCGACGTTCGCCCCGCGCGGAGAAGCTTGATCGCCACCCGCCGCCGCGGCCAACGCTCCTCCGCCTCGTACACCGCCCCCGACGAACCGGTGCCAATCAGCCGCACCAGCCTGTACCCGTCAAACTCCAGCGGGGGCGCGGCGTCCATTGCCTCCGCCGCCTGCCGCTCCGCGGCGACATCCGCCGCGACCGCCTCAAGGGAACGAGGATCGAACCCGCCCCCCGCCTCACGATCTGACGCGAGCATCCGACGAACGTCCTCCGCAAGCTCCGGGTCGCGCCGAGAGATCGCCAGCAGCGCGAGCTCCGACTCCTCCGGCGGCAGGTCCGCGAGTTCAAGGAACGTCGCCTGCACCGCCTCCCAACTCGCCGGGTTAAGCTCGTGCCGCTCCATGCGTCAACCCTGTTCGCCCGCGCCGCGGATCTGCGCCAGCAGCCATGCCCGCGCCGCCCGCCAGCTCTTTTCGACCGTGGTCCGCCCGATCCCCAGCGCCCGCGCAACCTCGTCCACCGTCATCCCGCCGAGGAACCGCAGCTCGAACACCTTTGCCGCACGCGGATCGGCAAGCTCAAGGCGCCGGAGCGCATCATCAAGCTCGACCATGTCGAAGCCAACGTCGCTGCACACGCCGCCGCCCAATGCCCGCAGCGCACCGTCCGGGCTGCGCTTCTGCGTCTTGCGCGTGCGCGCATAATCGACCAGCACCTGCCGCATCGCCGTCGCCGCGATCGCCAGGAAGTGCTCGCGGTCACGCCAGGGAGGACGCCCGTTCTCGGGCGCGGGCGCGTTCCGCAACTCATAAGTTGCAAGCTTGAGGTAGGCCTCGTGCACGACGACCGTCGGATCGAGCGTCGCCGATGCGCCCGGACCGCAATACGTCGCGGCGATCGCCTTCAAGTGCGCATACACCCTCTCGGCCAGGTCCCCGGCGTTCTCGGCGTCGTCGCAAGGAGTACCAGGCTCGCGGATCTGCACACTTCGCTCCGGAAACAGGCTCGAAACACCGGTGAACCGTATCCCGCGGCCGGCCGTAGAGTAAAAAGAATTTCATTTTATTGCGAGGATGGGCGGGCCAAGTTACGTGGTTACGGGTAGAAGCTGCTATTCAGCCTGCCGGGTCTCCCAAGGGTACTTTGTTCTCGGCAGCCTTCTCAAAGGTCTCCGTCCAAGGCGTGGAGACCATCTGCCGACAGGGCTTGGCCGTTCCGCCAACGGCCAAGCCCTTTCTCATAAGCGACTTACGGTCCGCTTGTTCCCAACATGAAACTTGCATGCAAGTTCCGCCGGCGGCGGCACGAGCGGCCACGGACTCACGCATTCCGGGCACTGGCGCGGCCCCACGTCCACATTCATCGCCGTCGCACCGAGCGCCGACGGCACCCCCGTCAACCCATACCCGCAGTCTGGACACTCCCTCTTTTCGAGGGATGCACCGAGGTCATACACGTTCAGCGGCTGTCCCTGCGTCTCCAGCAATCGGCGGCCGCGTCGGCGAATCACCCGCGAGCCGAGGCCTACCAGAATGATGGTCGACCACAGCAGGATCGGACGAACGATCGACCCGCCTGTCAGCACGATCCCGCCCAACAAGCACAACAGCAGGACGCCGCCGACAACAGACCACTTCGCGGCATCCCCAATCGGCTTATGAAAATGCTCCTTCACCTTTGACCCGAGCTCGGTCCACGCCGCCACGCGCCGTGCATATTCCGCCGCGAGTTCATCGAGATCGCCCGCACCTCCATCACACACAGCCTGAAACGGCCCCGTCCGATGCTCATACCGCACGGCCTCGAACGCGATCGGCTCAAACTCCAGTTGCGTCGCCAGCCCCGGATACACCAGCCCGAGCCGGTCCCACCCCGAATACCCAAGCCGCCCCCTCGCCCGCCGCTCACGCTCCGCGGCCGCACTCGTCTGCACCGTTTCGGTCATACCCCGCAGCGTACCACGACCTCCTGCTCACGGCGGCCGTCCCTCACGCCGTACACTCTCGCCGTGTCAAACCCTCCAGCCCCCGCAAACACGCCGCCCGCCCCGTCTGCCCCCGCCGCCGATGCATGGACCACGCGCCGGCTCCTCGCCTGGATGACCGAGGCCTTCACCAAGAAGGGCCTCGACTCCCCTCGCCTCTCCGCCGAACTCCTGCTCACCCACGTCATCGGGTGCGACCGCCTGCGCCTCTACATGGACGCGGACCGCCCCGCCACGCCCCTCGAACGCGAAACGCTGCGCGACCTTGTCGGCCGCGCACTCAAGCACGAGCCCATCGACTATCTCGTCGGCGAGAAGTGGTTTTTCGGCCTCGCGTTCCACGTCTCCCCTGCCGTCCTCGTGCCGCGACCGTCAACAGAGACGATCGTCGAGCAGACCCTTCTCCACGCCCGCGCCGAGCCCGGCTTCGGCGGCAAGACCGGCGAGTGTGTCCGATTGGCCGACCTCTGTACCGGCTCCGGCTGCATCGCGATCTCGATCCTCAAGAATCTGCCGGCCGCGAGCGCCGTCGCGACCGACATCTCCCCCGACGCGCTCGAAGTCGCCCGCAAGAACGCGCAGCGTCACAACGTCGCCGACCGGCTCGAGTTCATCCACGGCGATCTGCTCGCACCGCTGATCGATGCCCCCGGCGGCATCGGCCGCGACCTGCACTACCTGCTCGCCAACCCACCCTACATCCCCGACCACGAGTGGGACGCCGTCCCGCCCAACGTCAAGGACTTTGAGCCCCATTCAGCGCTCCGCGGCGGCGCGGACGGCCTCATGTTCGTTCGCCCGCTCATCGACCAGGCCCACCAGCATCTCCGCCCCGGCGGCGCACTCATGATCGAGATCGCCAGCTGCACCGCCGACGCCGCGACCGACCTCGCCCGTCAGAACGCAGCGCTCGAAAACATCCGCGTGCTTACCGATGTGGATGGTCTGCCGCGCGTCCTCGTCGCCGCTCGACGAAAGTAAGCCCGCACGCGACGCATCCTCCAAAGAAGGACAAACGCACCGCGCAGCCGTCGCACACGAGTTCTTCGGAAGCGGGCGTTTTCGCAGGCCCTGGGAGTCCGTCACCCCCGCCCCCTGCGGCTCCCACTCCGAATCGTGTACAACCTCCGCGGTGCGTTTGCCTCGTCTCTTCACCCTATCACCGTGCCGGTGAAACGCAAGGGAAACGCGGCAAGTACAGGTCAATAAGACGCCAGACATTCATTACCGTCGGCCCGCAACAGATCCCGCAGTCGCACCCCCACCTCAATGGGTGCGGTACAGTGCTTTCATGAAGATCCTCGCCCGCCGCCTCGGCCTGTGCTCTCTCGTAGCGACACTCGCGATCACGTTCCTCGCGACAGCGAACACCGCATCCGCCCAAGGCTCCATCTGCGCCGAGGGCGGAGGCTCGCTCGCGGCGGATGAATGGGCCGCACCCGCGTTCGAGTGGATGGCCCGCGCCGCCCGCCGCAACGGTGCGGCCGTCGAGCGCAACCAGCTCCGCGTTGTGATACTCGGCAACCTCGACGAAGGCCAGGCCGCGCCAACGCAGCAGCAACTCGATGAGATGGGCGATGAAACCGCCGCCCGTTTCAAAGCCCTCGGAGTCGCCTCCGTCCGTCAGCTCTATATCAACACCGCGAACGCGAGCGACACCGACATCGCCGACGCCATCCGCGCCGCCGACATCGTCTGGTGCCGCGGCGGCTCGCAATCCCGCTACTGCGCCAACTGGAACGGCACGCCCGTTGAAGACGCCATCCGCGCCGTCTTCGATCGCGGCGGCGTCATCGGCGGAACAAGCGCGGGCTGCGCCATCCTCGGCGAGTTCATCTATGACGCCCGCGGGGGCTCGTGCGACACCTCGACCGCTCTCCGCGATCCCTTTGCAGAGGAAATCTCCTTTACCACCGACTTCCTCAACCTCACGCCCAACGTCCTCTTCGACACCCACTTCACCGAGCGTGCACGCATCGGCCGCCTCGCCGTCTACCTCGCCCGCCTCCGCGCCGAGCACCGCCGACTCGTCCTCGGCGTCGGCGTCGACGCACGCACCGCGCTCTGCATCGGCCCCGATGGCGAGGCCGAAGTCTTCGGCACCGGCGCAGTCTGCCTCATGCACCTCACACCCGACTCGCGCCACACCATCGAGCCCGCCAAGGGCACATGGCCGACGCCCCCCGCCGTCACCGACATCGAGGTCCGCCAACTCGTCGCGGGCCAGAAGCTCAACATCCGCGATCTCTCGACGGCCCTCACGAAGCTCAGCGCCGACCTCCCCGACCGCGCCACCCCGGCGCCAACTTATATCAAGGAAGCCGACCGAACCGACACGCTCTTCGTCCGCGGCGATGCCACGCAGCACGCCCAGCGGGGCCTGCACTTCATCCCCGCCGACGCCGCAAAAGACGCCCTCTGGAAAGGCACGCTCAGCCTCGGCGACGGCACGAACGAACTGCCCGACGCGATCCTCGCGACGCGCACGCTCTCGCTCCGCGAGCGGACGCAGAACGCCGCGGGCGGCGTGCTCTGGGGTCTCACCACCACCGACGCCCGCTGGGCAACCTTCCTTGACGCCGGCGCGGCCCTTCGCATGACCGACGACGGCTCGCTCGAGTCCTACTTCCCGCACGGCAAGCTCGGCGCGGCGATGGCATCGCCCGTCTTCGTCAAGACCGAACGCTTCGCCAAGGGCCCCAAGCCCCCGGGCCCGCGACAGTCCTGCGCCTTCGACGGCGTGCGCATGCACGTCCTTCCGCCGCTGTGGCGGTTCGACCCGTCCACCTCACACGCCTCGCCGCCCACGCAGAGCCTTCGTGCCAGGTAACTCAGTTCTGCTCGTTCAGCATCATCTGCCGGTCGAACTCAAGCCCGAACGTGTACTCGAGCGCGAACGCCTTCGTCCCCGTCGCCGCGGCCGGCACCTGCACGTCCCACCGCAGCAGGTTCTTCTTCCGCTCTGTCTGCACGTAGTCCTTGTCCGTGCTCAGCGCGATCGACGGCGTATCGAGCGTGAGCTTGATCTCCAGCCCGCTCGGGTTCGGCAGGCGGTCCATCAGCCGCACATTCACCGCCTCGCTCCCGAAGTTCTCGATGCTCAGCCGGTACGTGAAGTCGATGATCCGGTTCCCCCCCTGCGTTGTCTCGCTCCGCTCGACTAGGTCCTTCGTCGCTCGCAGCGAGCTGTCGATCCCGAACCAGACGCGGAACTTCTCCCCCACGCTCACCGTCGGCACCACCGCCGAGCCCACGAAC
>JAEYNG010000203.1 GCA_023412695.1 Planctomycetota bacterium
CCCCCCCCCCCCCCCCCCCCCCCGGCCCGCGCGCGCCGACGCCCAGCGAAGACGCCCCGACCGGCCCGGAAACCGCGACCGGCGAGAACGAGAAGCCCGGCGAGTGATCGCGAGTATGTGTTGAAAGTCAAAGGCCCTGGCGCAAGCCGGGGCCTTTATCGTTGGCTCTTTGCTGTACGCCGTAGCCGCCGCCACCGGGTGTGCGGATAGTAAGGACATCGCCGGGGAGGGCGTCGACACCGGCGATCGGCGGGAGGTCAAGCCGTTCGCCCGTCGCACGCTCAAGCGTTTGTGAACCTGCTGCGCCGGGGCGTGCATCGCCGAGCGCGGGCGGGCCGAAGAAACGCCGCTGCGTAAGCAGCGAGACGCGGAGCGGCGCAAGGAATCGCAGGACGCGCTCGACGCCGTCCCCGCCGCGGAACTGGCCGGCGCCGCCCGAGCCGCGCCGGACGGCAAATCGCTCAAGCCGCACGGGATAGCGGCGTTCGAGGACCTCGGGGTCGGTGATGCGTGTATTGGTCATGTGCGTGTGCACCGCGGATGCGCCGTCAAAGCCAGGGCCGGCGCCCGCGCCGCCGCAGATCGTCTCGTAGTAGGAGCGCGTCTCATCACCGAAGACGAGGTTGTTCATCGTTCCCTGGCTGCACGCGCAGAGCCCGAGCGCGCGGAGCAGGACATCGACGATGCGCTGGCTGGTCTCGACGTTGCCACCGACTACGGCCGGCATGCTCGCCGCATCGCCAACGAAGTCGGGGTTAAGCATGCCGCGGGGCAGTGTGAGCTTGACCGGGCGGAGCAGGCCTTCGTTCAGCGGGACAGAGTGCCCCACGAGAAGCCGCATGACGTACACAAGACAGGACGAGACGATCGCGGTCGTGGCGTTGAGGTTGCCAGGGTGCACAGCGGCCGAGCCGGTGAAGTCCACGCTGATCGCGTCGCCACGGGCGCACACATGGGCCTGGATGACCGAGCCGTCGTCCATCTGATCGCGTACTGTGCGATCAAACGAACCTGTTGCTGCGATGCACTCCCGCAGGAGCCGCTCGGATCGCCGCTGAATCGCCTCCATGAACGCGCCGACGGCGTCGGGGCCGTGCGTATCGGCGAGCGTACGAAGCATCGCCGCGCCGCGCGCGTTGGCGGCGAGCGCGGCGCGGATGTCGGCGATGTTGTCCGCGACCGCACGCGAGGGATACGGGCCGGACCGAAGCGCGTCGGCCAGTTCGCGCTCACGGAACTCGCCGCTCCGAACAACCTTGAACGGGGCGAGCACCACGCCTTCCTCACCCAGGCTCGTGGCGTCGGGGGGCATCGAGCCGGGTGCGCGGCCGCCGATCTCCGCATGGTGCGCACGGCTCGCGACATACCCAAGCAGCCGCGATCGATCGTCATGCACCGGGGTGATGACGGTGAGGTCCGGCAGGTGTGAGCCACCGTGCGCAGGATGATTGGTGATCGCGCTGTCGCCCGGGCCGAGCGGGAGCGCGGCGACGACCGTGCGCACGCACACGCCGAGCGAGCCGAGGTGCACCGGAACGTGCGGCGCACAGGCGATAAGCGAGCCCTGTGCGTCGAGCAGCGCGCAGGAGAAGTCCAGGCGTTCCTTGACGTTGACAGACACACTGGTCCGGGCGAGCATCTCGCCCATCTCAGCGGCGACGGCCTCGAACCGCGCAGTGAACAACTCGATCTGCGCCGGGTCTTCGGTGTCCGCGGGTGTCGACGCTTCTGTCATGACCGCGCTGGCACGTTCGAGTACAACATCCCCGGATTCATTCGCGCGGCATCGCCAGCCGGGCTCGATGACGATGGTGGAGTGCGCCTCGACGAGAATGGCCGGACCATCGATCGCGGTCGTAAGCGCCGCATCGCGGGAATGCACCGGCACATCGTGCCAGGTTCCCGCGAAGCACGCCCGCTGCGCCGCCTTTGACGGTTCTTCGCTTGCTCCGCAGAGCGTTTCATCAAGGCCCGCGTGCGGCGCGCTTGCCGCTGCAACAACGCGGAGCCAAACGATCTCTACCTCGCGCTCGCCGGGCGAGAACCCGTACGTAGCACGGTGGCTCGCGTCGAACAGGCCGCGGATGGCGTCCGTGGTAACACGACCGTCCCGCGGCAGATCAATCTCGATGGAGGCATCCTGCCCGACGAAGCGGAGCGAGGCGATG
Organism: Planctomycetota bacterium; assembly: GCA_023412695.1. Classification (GTDB taxonomy): domain Bacteria; phylum Planctomycetota; class Phycisphaerae; order Phycisphaerales; family UBA1924; genus JAHBXL01. The sequence continues at coordinate 2,169 of JAEYNG010000203.1, forward strand.
CGACGACGGATCATGACGGCCGATTCGTCCGCGTGCGTGCGGACATCCGCGGCGGCCTCGGAGCCAAGTTCATTGAGCCATGAATCAAGGTGTTCACTCACGGCATCGAGCGTCGCGAGCACCTGCCGCTCGGCGAAGCGCTCGATCGACGCCGCACCGAGGCCGCGGGCGCTCAGCAGGCCTGCGTCCCGCGGCACGATCACCGTCGTGAGTCCGAGGCGATCGGCAACCGCGCACGCGTGCTGCGCTCCCGCGCCACCGAACGCGACGAGTGCCGCGCCGCGGAGATCGTGACCGCGGCGTGTAGACGTGCGGCGAACGGCGCTGGCCATCCGCTCGGCGGCGATCTCGAGGAAACCCTCAAGAAGGCGTTCACGCGACCATTCTTTACCGGTGGCGGCGCGGGCCGCACCGGCGACGTCCGATAGTGCACGCTCCGCGGCGGAAACATCAACAGGGATCGCGAACCGCGCGGGACACAAGCGGCCGAGGAGCAGGTTGACGTCGGTGAGCGTGAGCGGTCCGCCCGCTCCGTAGCACGCGGGGCCCGGGTGTGCGCCGGCGCTCTCGGGGCCGACGCTGAGCGCGCCGTTGCGGAACGTGCAGATCGATCCACCGCCCGCGGCGACAGTCTCAACGGCCGCAGCCGGGGCGAGCATCGTCACAGGGCCGACCGCGTGCTGGAAGACATACTCGACACCGTGCTCGGCGGACCATCGCGCCGCATCGGTGGACGTGCCGCCCATGTCGAACGACACGGCGTTCCGCAGGCCCGCGCCGGCCGCGGCGTAGGCAGCGCCGATCACGCCCGCCGCCGGACCGGAGAGCAGGCTGTCCTTGGGGAGGAAGCCTTCGGCGGAAACCAGTCCGCCCGCGCTGGTCATGGCAAGCAATGACGAGCCGGGCGCGGCCAACGCGGCGCGGATGCGTTGGACGTACGAACTGATCGTCGAGGTGAGCGAGGCGTTGACGAGCGCGGTTGTGGCTCGCGGCACGATCTTCACGAATGGCGCAACCGCCGACGACCGTGTGACGTGCCGGAAGCCCGCTTCGAGAAGCACCTCCTCGGCGATGCGCTCGTGCGAGTCGTTGAGGTCGGCGTGCAGCAGGCACACCGCCGCATCTACGACACCCGCGGCGAGAACGTCCGCCGCGCGCCGCCGGAGCGCATCGAGGTCCAGCGGCTCGATCTCCCTCCCGTTCGCGTCGAGGCGACCGGGGACCTCGATGACCGCGGCATGAAGCGGCGCAGGCTTGTGAATATCGAGCGCGAACAGGTCTGGGCGCTGCTGCGTGCCGATGAGCAGCAGGTCGCCGAGGCCGCGGTTGGTCACGAACGCTGTCGGCGCGGCGGCGCCTGTGAGCAGCGCGTTGGTCGCCCGCGTCGTCGCAAGCCGGAGGTGGATCGGCGGGAGTGCCGCGCGGGCGGGCGTAAGAGTGAGGAGCCGGGCCGCGAGGATCGGTGCTTCCTCCCCGCTGACGATCTCGACCATCGACCCGATAGCCAGGCCATGGAGCGCGCCGGAGAGGCGGGGTCCACCTTCCCCCCACTGTTCGATGTCACAGGCATCGTCCCTGCCTAGGAGGCGCAGACGCCAGCCCTTCGCGGCGTCGGGAAGACGGCCCCAGTCGCCGAACGCGTGCTCCAGACGGATCTGCCCATCCGGGGTGATGTCTGCCACTCTGGCCCGCAGGCACCCGGAAGAGAGGACCTTTGCGCGCAGAACCGCGCCGTCCGGCGCAATACCTATGGCGTCGGTGAACGTGCCGCCCGTGTCGGCCCAGATCTGCCAAGAAGGAACTGGCATGGCGGCAATGGTTCGCACGCCGCAGCGTGCGGGAGAAGCCCAAGGCCGATAACCCGGAATTGGGGACTATTCCTGTTAGGGTTGCCTTATAAAAGCGGGACAATTCCTGTCAAGAAGTCTTGTGCCCATAACTGGGGGTTGGTCTAATAATGACCAACCCTCAAATGGGGGAATCAGGATTGTCTTTGCTGTGGGCTTGGTTTGCATGTGTTCCGGCAAGCCGCCAGGAGGCTGTTGGCCATGGGCTTGTGTGCATGTGTTCGTCGGCTCGGTGGTATGGTCGCATCGCTTGTGCTTGCGCTCGGCGTATCCCGATCGCAAGCCGGCGTCTTTGAGGTCGTCTCTGGAGCGGACGCCGGGACAGGCACGTTGCGCGAAGCCATCGTCGCGGCCAACGCTTCAGCCGGCCCGCACACGATCCAGTTCAGCATCCCAACGTCCGACCCCTCGTACGTTCCCGGCGCGACCGACACGTGGCGCATCGTGTTAGCGACCCCGTTGCCGGCGATCTCCGAACAGACTTTCATCGACGGCTGGTCGCAGCGGGAAGCGGGCGACGCCGGCCCACCGATCATCGAGCTTGACGGTTCCTCGCTCGCTTCTGGCGATGGGCTCGTGCTCGCCGCCGCGAGCTGCACGGTGCGCGGGCTGACGCTCGGCGGTTTTCCCGGGAGCGGGCTGGTGATCCAAGGCGCTACGACGCAGCGGTGCTGGGTGTACGCGTGCCACGCGGGGATCGATCCGACCGGGACCACGGCCCGGCCGAACGGAGAGGACGGGATCCAGATCCGCAAGACCGCCTTCCGGAATCGAATCGGCACGAACGGCGATGGCGATGGCGATGCGGACGAGATCTGCGTGCTCTCGGGGAACGGCCGGAACGGCTTCCGCGCCACTGGCTCGGGTGTTGACAACGTGCTGGCCGGGTGCCGCATCGGCACCGATGGCAAGGGCAGGCTGCCGTTGGCGAACGGCGGCGGCGGCGTGACGATCTCGACAGCGGAGCGAACGTTCATCGGGACCGACAGCTCGCCCGATCTGTTCAACCATGTCGAAGGAAATCTGATCTCCGGCAATGAGCAACAGGGCGTGCTCATCGAGGGAACGCCGTCCACCGGCTCGGTCGTTTCCGGGAACTCGATCGGGACAGACTTCAGCGGGGCCGCAGCGTTGGCGAACAACGGTGACGGCGTGCGCGTGACCGACAGCCCGGAGGTCGGCGAGCACCGTATCGGCACGGCGCTGGGGTTGAACTTCCACCCGGCGCAGGCGAACATCATCGCGTTCAACACGTTGTGCGGGGTATTCGTGAGCGGCGGGATCGACACGTCCATCCTGGGAAACTCGATCTATGACAACGGGCAGCTCGGGATCGACCTCGCCCCGCTGGGCGCTCGCGGCGTGACGCTGAACGACTCGCTTGACATCGATAACGGTCCGAACAACCTGCAGAACTTCCCGCTCATCATCAGCGTTTCGCCGAGCGGGACAGTCACCTTCATGCTCAGCTCGGAGCCCCTGAGCGCGTATCACATCGAGTTCTTCCTCAACGAGGTTCCGGACGCGAGCGAACTGGGCGAGGGACAGGTCTTCCTCGGAAGCACCAACGCGACAACCGGCCCCGCCGGCACAACGCCCATCATGTTCTTCAACTTCGACCCTTCGGAGCACCCGGACCACCTCTGGATTACCGCGACCGCAACCGAACTGGCGACCAACCCGCTCCGCGGCCCGGAGACGCCGACGGAGAGTGTTTTCGGCGGTCCGACCGCGCTCCCCGGCAGCACATCGGAGTTTTCCGTGGCTGTGGCGATCAACCTCCCGCCGACCGCGGTTCCGCAGGTCGTCAACACGCTCGAAGATACCGACGTCGAGATTACTCTCGAGGGGATTGACCCCGAGATGCAGCCCCTGACGACAACGATCGTCTCGCTGCCGGCGGCGGGCACGCTGCTGCAGTTCGGCACGCTCGACCCGATCCTCTCGGCGCCGACGGTCGTGACCGATCCACTTGCGCGGGTCGTCTTCCGCCCGGCACCGGGGGAGATCGGCTCGCCCTACGCGACGTTCGATTTCACAGTGGCGGACGAGATCACCACGTCGGCGCCGGCGACGGTGACGGTGAACGTGCTGCCAACGAATCTCCCCCCCATCGCCGTGGACGATGTGTACTCGACAAACGAGGACACGACGTTGAACATCGGGGCACCCGGCGTGCTCGGGAACGACTCCGACCCGGACCTCGACACGTTGCAGGCCGAACTGGTGAACGGGCCGTTGAACGCCCAGGCGTTCACGTTCAACGCCAACGGATCCTTCACATATACGCCCTCGGCTAACTTCTTCGGAACCGACTCGTTCACGTACATCGCCCGCGACCCCGACGGCGAAACGTCGAATGTCGCGACCGTGACGATCACCGTCGATGCGGTGAACGATCCGCCGGTCGCGGTCAACGACATGTACAACATCAACGAGGACACTCCGCTGAATGTCGTGGCGCCGGGCGTGCTCAAGAACGACAGCGACATCGATGGCGGGCCGCTGTCCGCGCAGCTGGTTTCCGGCCCCTCCAACGCCGCGGTTTTCACACTGAACACCGACGGGTCGTTCACGTACATCCCTGTCGCAAACTTCAACGGCGAGGACACTTTCCGATACCGGGCCTTCGACGGCATGGACCCGTCCAACGTCGCGACGGTCACGATCAATATCGCTCCGCTGAACGATCCGCCGGTCGCGGTGAACGACACGTACTCCATCAGCGAGGACACCCCGCTGAACATCGTTGCCCCGGGCGTGCTCGCGAACGACACCGACCTTGAGGGCGACCAGCTCCTTGCGGAACTGGTCGGCGGGCCGTCAAACGCCGCGTCCTTCACGCTCAATGACAACGGATCGTTCAGCTATGTGCCGGCGACGGACTTCGTAGGTGTTGACTCGTTCACGTACCGCGCCTTCGACGGACTCGACCGATCCAACGTCGCCACGGTGACGATCACAGTCTCCGAGGTCAACGACATCCCTGTGGCGATGGACGACCTGTACCAGACCGACGAGGACGTCACGCTCAACGTTCCCGCGGCGACCGGCGTGCTCGCCAATGACACCGACGGCGATCAGCAGCCGCTCACGGCGCAGCTGATGAGCCCGCCGGCGATCGCGGCGGCGTTCAACCTGAACCCCGACGGCTCGTTCACCTACACCCCGCCGCAGGATTACTTCGGGCAGACGACGTTCACCTACCGCGCGTTCGACGGCACCGACTTCTCGAACGTCGCGACGGTGACGATCGTCGTGAACCCGGTGAATGATCCGCCCGTTGCCCGCTGCCGCGACGTTGTGATCGACGCGCGCACGGAGTGCGTGAGCCTGTTCATCACGATCGACCAGATCGACAACGGCTCGTCGGATGTTGAGGACGGCTCCAACATCGAGCGCGAGGCCTCGACGCTCGGACCGTTCGCGCCCGGCGAGACGCTCGTCACGCTGACGGTGACCGATTCGGGCGGCCTGAGCGACTCTTGCATCGCCCGGGTGACGGTGCTCGCCGAGGACTGCCAGCCCAATGGCATTCCCGACAGCTGCGAGGTGGCCGGGGGCGAGCTCGACTGCAACATGAACGTCATCCCGGATACGTGCGAGTGCTTCTGGG
>JAEYNG010000412.1 GCA_023412695.1 Planctomycetota bacterium
CTGTAAAACCTGTAATATGTTACCCTTCCTTTGGGATGTTAATGCCTGGGCGGAAATATGCCGCATCGGGGCTATATAAGTATGGGTTCAATGGAAAGGAAAATGATAATGAGGTAATTGGAGAAGGGAATCAATACGATTATGGTTTCAGAATTTATGATTCAAGGGTTGGGAGATTTTTAAGTGTCGATCCTTTAAAATATACATATCCATATTACTCTTCATACCAGTTTGCTGGTAATATGCCAATTGTAGCAATTGACTTGGATGGAATGGAACAATACGTAGTAACATATTATAAGGATCAAAATAATGTAACCACAAAAATTGAAGTAAGGGCAGTATTTAAAAACGGAGAGATTGAACCATTAGATCAAAAAGTACATAAAGTATCCGATAGCAAAAAGGAAAAAATTGCAAAAGGAAATGTTCTAGTATTCGAAGTTAAAAGGGATAAAAATGGTAAAGAAATAATGCGAATAATTGATGAGAGAAATAAGATAAATAGTAAACTAACTCAACAAGAAAAGGCTATTTTCAAAAAGAAAACAGAAAATCTCGAAATAGAAAATGGAGAAAATCAAACTTTAGGGTATCCCACTGCTCTCAAATCAACAGAAAGTCAATATGAGTCAATAATGCTAAACAATTCCAAAACAGAAACCTACACAGCAATCGAATTAATCCCGAAGTCCAAGCCTGATCCATCTGGTAAACCAGCACCAAATATTGAAAAAGATAAAACAAAGAACGAAACTACTATCAAAACGGTTGTTATTTTTACAAGTCAAGAAAAAGGTACTTTTGGTGCAGATGGAGATATTGAAATGTTGAAAGGAGCTTTTAGAAAAAATTATGATCAATTAAAAATAATGTTTAAGGCCGACAGTCTCATTTTGAGTTCTTATATAAAATATAATCATAATTTTGGGCCCGATGGGCCATCAGGTGCATTATTACCTGTAAGTACTATTACAATACCCAAAAAAAAATAAAATGATAAATAATTTGGTAATATTGATTTTGTTGAAATTCAATTTTCTAACCTATGATCGCCAGGTCAATCAGCAAATCGTTCCTATTTATTTTGAAGAATATGGAATAACAATTGTTTCAGACTTGAAAATTGGAGATACTTTATTTTATAGTTTATCTGATAAAGAAAAATTTAAAATTGTTTTTTATAATTCACAGGGGGAATGTTATTGTGAAAGATATGTTGAGAATTTTCTAATAGAAAAAGGAAAGTTTAGAAATTCATTAGATACCCTGAAGCGTTATATTAGCTCTAGGTTTGCTAATGGTAAACAATCCAAAATTTTGGTACAGAACTATTTCCAACCTTTAAAGACTGGTGAATGGATAATATATAAGGATGGTGCAATTTATAGAGAACGTTACGAGAATGGTGTAAAACTATGAAAACCGAATCAACTCTAATGGGGCGCTGTAGAGTTGTTAGATTAAATCTAATAGGCCTACTTTAGTTCATGATCTGACATTTTGGGGTTATTAAATAAGTGTCGTTACTTAAATTTAATCCCAATTGTCAGATCAACTCTTAACTTCTCAATTTAGAAAGTAAAAATATAAAGCTATACCTACTAACTATTACAAATTATCAGATCAACTCTTAACTTCTACAAATTATATTTTATAATAACGAAACTCAGCAGTCCATTTCAATTAATAGGATAACTCATATGAACTATCCACGGGCACATGGAATTCTTTTGGTTAAAATTTTTGCCTTTTTAATTTCTACTGCTTGAACCATCTCTCTCCCAAAAAATGAAAGTGATAAATTAATCCCATCAGCAAATAATCCATTTTTGAAATCACTTGTTAAATAAAAAATATAATCACCATTTGGGAACAATGGAACTAACCATTCATCAAATTCATTTTTCTCAAAAGGCAAGTCCAAAGTAAAAGAAAAGCAATCGTGTTGCCAGTTTAAAGCAAGCATGCGATTAGTATTCCAAATTCTATTAAACCAACTAAGAGCTGAGTTTTCTAAATCTTCATAGATTTTATCGCTGAAAGAATCGTCATAATAATCAGAAATATCAAAACAATTACATGGAGATGGCATTGATATATTTTTTTCTCGATTTTGATAGGGTTGAAAATGCAGAACATTAAATATAAATTCCCAACTAGATTGGTAGACAGCCTCATCCAATAGATTCCAATTTTTCATTCTTGAACTATTTCAGTAAACGTTTTATAATGATCATTTGTATAGTAAGCTTTTCCACCTCCCATTACTACTCTTTCAGATCCTCTATTTACACCTTTTTGATAGGGATTTGTATCATATTCTTTGTAAATAATTACATTCCCCCTTTCATCAATTTTTGGTAAAACTTGCGCTCCTCCTCTTCCATCATTTGCAAAGATACCACCCCCTTTATACCCTGGTTTAACTGCTCCTTTATTTTTATTTACATAATCAACTACATCTAGTGCTTTTTGGCTTACGTTGGACTTAGTTACTTGTTCAGCAGCTTCTTTAGTGATTGATTTTTCCACACTCCTTGTTTCATACCTTGCTAAATCATCTGGGCTATTAATAATTGGCACACCTGCAGCATCTTCTAATAAACCCATAGCAACCCAACGCCAGAATGGACCGCTGGTTGCAAGTGCTCCTCCGATAGCTACTGACCAAAAAGTGGCCATTCCAGTAGCTAATTCCGTAGAAGTTCGTGCAAACTCTGCGGCTTCAAAAGCATCTTTTGTCTGAAACTCAATAAAAACACCTCCTGAAATTTTAGGCAAGCTATTTTGTTGTTGCTTTACTGTAAGAACATTATGTTGTCCATCGTTTGAATGATAGTAAAAATCCTTACCTGATGCGGAATTATGATGCACAAACCAATTTTGGTTGGTTGTTTTATCATAAATCTGACTTACCTCTATCCATCCTAAACCCGGAGCATCAACAAATAAACTGGATTTATTAGTTCCACTTGCAGCATCAACTGGAATGTTAGTTCCCAAATATCCCATAGGTTTGGGACTCCAATTAGCTACATAATCCTTTGGTTCACCCCCATCCAAATCTATAAATTTAATCGGAGAGTTTCCTGCAAAATGGTACGGAGAATAGTAAGGAAAATCTCGATTCAATGGATCCACACTCAAAAACTTACCTAACCTGGGATCATAAACCCTCATTCCATAATCCTGCTGGTTACCTTCTCCAATTACCTCATTATCATTTTCCTTTCCATTGAACCCATACTTATATAGCCCCGATGCGGCATATTTCCGCCCAGGCATTAACATCCCAAAGGAAGGGTAACATATTACAGGTTTTACAG
>JAEYNG010000418.1 GCA_023412695.1 Planctomycetota bacterium
AGTCAGGCGCGTGAAAGAACCCGGATGCCGAGACGTTCCGCGGCCTTTTCGAGGTCGGAGTCGAGTGTCGCCAGCTCGAGTCCTTCCGCTCGGGCGAGGGTCAGGTATGCCGCGTCGTACGCGGTGAGCTTGTTGTCCCTCGCGGCCGAGGCAACAAGGGTCAGGTCGTCTTTGAGCGAGCCGGGTCGGACGTCGATCGGAACATCCTGAAGGATCGCCAAGGCTTGTGTCACGGACTCGGCGCTCATGCGATTCCGACGTTCGGCCATGATCAGGATGTTGGCTACCTCAAGGGTCCATACGGAAGGCACGATCGCACCCTCGGCCAGCACGCGATCACGCACGCGGATCGCGTGTTCATGCTGCTCGTCCGGGATGATCCATGCGATCGTGATGGACGCGTCGATCACCAGCACTGATTACCCCTTTCGACCGACATCCTTGAGCTTCCACAAGGGGGGCTCGCCTCGCTGGGGCCGGCGCTGGGCAGCTTGCAACTGATCAAATCGCGCGGCAAGGTCGTTGGCCGTGTCATGGCGTGCGGGCCGCGCGGCGGGGACAAGCTTGGCGACGGGCTTGCCGTGCCTGGTCACCAGCACGGTTTCGCCGTTCTCCACGCGCTCGATGAGCTTGGGGAGGTGGGTTTTGGCTTCGTAGGTGCCGACAGTGAGCATGGATCAGGCTCCAGACTAGACTAGTCTAGCTTGTAAAAAGACCAAAATCGACCAGCAACATGATCCTGCGGTCCTCGGTATGACTTTCTGCCCTTGCCCGGCGGTGGAACGCCGGGATGTCTGATCGTGCCAGAGGGCCGATCGGCGACCACGGGGCAACTGGATTAGGGGATGTTCTGGTCGTTGGCGGTCCTTGGAGCGTGTCCAAGGCCGCTTGGCGACCATTGTTCTTGCGCCGCGCGCGGGCCTCGCCCGCCGTCACGGCCGATAGAGTTTGTCCATGTCCGCCGTCAGCCATTCCTCATCCTTCCTTTATGTCGCTGTCCGCCCGGGCGGTGGGCGGAAGTTCGGCATCCGGCAGGCCGGGAGTGTCCCGGCCCTGGCGCAGTCCCTGCGCACCGAGAACAAGATGCTGGTGCGGAGCTGGAAGCTCCCCGGGTGGGCCGCGCCGACGACGGACCTGAGCGTGAAGGACCAGGCGACGCTCAACGAGCAGCTCGGGCAACTTCTGTCCCGGGGCGTGCCGCTGGTCGAGGCATTGGAGGTTGTCGCGGCGACGGTGCGGCCGGCGACGCGGCCCCGGGTCCAGAAGATGCGCGATCTTGTCGCGGCGGGGTCGAGCTTTGCCGACGCCTGCAGGCAGGTGGGGGGCTTCGACAATGTCACGATCGCGGTGTATCGCGGCGCCGAGCGGTCGGGCGATCTTGCCGGTGCTGCCCGCGAGTTGAACGTCACGCTCCGCCGGCGGCTGGCGATCTCGGGCAAGGCCGCGACGCTCATGGTCTACCCGGCGATCGTGCTGTCGATCTCGGTGATCGTGTCGGTGCTGATGCTGATGCTGATCGTGCCGAAGCTGAGCGAGGCGCTGCTGCAGTCGGACATCGAGCTACCGGCGTATTCGCGCGTGGTCATGGGCACGGGCGTGTGGATGCGCGACAACGTGGGACTGCTCATGATCATCGTCGCGGCCGCGGCGGGGTTGGTGCTCATCGGCCGCGGGGCGGTGATGAGGCTCGTGCAGTGGCTGATGCGCAAGCTCCCGCTGCTGCGGGATGTCGTGCTGGCGCAGGAGTCGGCGCGGTTCTTCAGCGTGATGGCGGCGATGACCCGCACGGGCGTGCCGTTCGGCGATGCACTGGCCGTCGCCAACCAGGCGGTCAACCACCCGGACATGCGGGCGCAGCTCGAACGGCTGCGGACGCGGTTGATCGGCGGCGGGCTCCTCAGGACCCTCATCGACGAGGTCTCGACGCTCCCGCTGGCGACGCGGCGGCTGCTGATCGCGGCGGAGCGCTCGGGCGACCTCGAGCACGCGTTCGCGACGCTGGCCCAGGACATGACGGACGAGGTCGATAAGAAGTCGAGCCGGGCCCTGGCCGCGCTCGAGCCCGCCCTCATCGTGGTGATGTTCCTGATTATCGGGTCGCTGCTGATGTCGATCCTGCTGCCGATGCTCACGCTCAGCGGCAACATGAAGGTGTAAGGACGTGGCCGATTGGCCGGTCGGGAAAGGAATTGCCCCGAGCAGGGGGGCGTCAGGCGCAAAGAACTCCAAGTGGTGCGGGGCCCGGCCCCGCCCACAGTGAAAGGAAGGATCGGAACATGAAGGCCTCTCGCAAGCTCGTGCGTTCCCGGGGTTTCACGCTCCTCGAGATGATGCTCGTGGTGCTCATTATCGGGATGCTCGCCGCGGCCGTGGCGTGGAACTTCGCCGGCCAGGGCGACAAGGCCCGCATCGGCACCACCAAGAAGAACCTCGCGACGATTCAGCAGATGCTCACGGCCTACCAGCTGGAGAAGGGGTCGTACCCGGCGTCGCTGCAGGCGCTTGTGCCGGAGTTTGCCGCGAAGCTCTCGCAGGACGGCTGGAACCGCGACTTTGTCTACTACACCCCGTCCCCTGACGGCAAGCCGTATGCGCTGTTCAGCCAGGGCCCCGACGGCACGACGGGTGGGGTCGATGACATCAACGTCTGGACGATGGACCAGAACTCGGCGCCGGCGAACTGACGCACGCCGACCGCCCATTCCGCGCGGAGCGCGCCGATGATCGCCAGGAGGAGCACAGACAGGGGCCTCGCCGCGGCCGCGAATCGCCGCTCGACGCGGTGCGCGCCCGGCCTCACGCTGCTGGAGGTCATCCTGTCGGTGGTGATCCTGACGGGCGTGGCGACGTCGATCGTCAGCGCGATCGCCTATGTCGAGGGCGCCGACGCGCGCGACCGCAGGCGTCTCGCGGCGCATGAGATCGCCAACCGTCTTGTGCTCCAGTGGCTCGACGACAACAAGGCCATGCCCGAGGCGTGGCTGCCCATCGCGTACGGCGATCGCTACGAGTTCTTCTACGACCTCTCGATCACGCAGGTCCGGATGGAGCTCAATCAGAAGCAGGTCCGTACCGAGACGGTGCTGCAGGGGCTTGACCGCTACCGCCTCGTCGCGGTGCGCGTGTTCGACGCAGACTACTCGGACCCGCGCCGCCCCGTGCCGGGCGAGGAGCTCGCGCTGCTCTGGCGCGTGTACGACCCGGCGTATGGACGGAACCCCGACGCCACCACGCGCTTCGGCGAGAACGAGGAGAACATCCTCGAGCTGATCAACCTCATCCTCGGGCTTGGCGGACGCGGCGACGGCGGCGACCGCAGCCCGTTCGAGCGTGAAGGGGGGAGCCTGCGTTGACCGCCGCGCGAGCCAGCACCCGCGCCTTCACCCTGCTCGAGGTCATGCTCGCGCTCGCGCTGGCCTCGATGGTCGCGCTCTCGGCCTATGGCCTGTTCGACGTGCTCCGCCGCAGCGAGCAGCGACAGCACGTCCGCATGAGCGAGGCCGAGGAGGTTGCCCGTACCTATCGAGCGATGGAGCGTGCGTTCCGCACGCTGGTGATGAGCAACACGGGCGCGCCCGAGGAAAGGGAGCTGCAGGAGCGCATGCGGGAGTTCGAGCGGGCGGTCGATAACGACGACCCCGATCCGCCCATCGGCGACGACGACCCCCAGCCTCGGCTCATCCTCCGGCCTGACCCGACCAGCCCGTTCATCAAGGCCGATGTCGAGGGCCGCCGCACACGCATGAAGGCCCAGGTCCTCGAGCTTGCGCTCCGTGCCCCGCCCGTCCTTGGCGCGCGGCCCGAGGCCCGCATCTTCGAGACGGACTTTTCCGCCGATGGTCGCCGCGGCGGCAGGGACGCCCGGCGCGGACTCGAGCACCACGATCCGCGCGATGACGATGAATCCGTTGTTGAGGCTGCCGACACCGAGGACGAGGACGAAACCGTCCGCGAACTGCCGGTCATCGCCCCCGGCGTGCGCGGCGTGTTCGAGCTCATCCCCGACGGCATCGATCCGCTCGGCGCCATTGCGCACAACGAGGGGCTTGACGGCTGGCGGCCGCGGCCGACGGCCGATCGCGGCTACACACTCTGGTGGCGCGAGCTGCCACCACCGCCGCCCGAGGACGACGAAGAACCCGAGGGGGAGCGCGACGACGAGGACGAGGACCGCCCCGCACGCTCGCTCGAGGTGACCGAGGCCGACCAACTCCTGCTTCTTGCTTCCACTCGGCGCGTCCCGCTGATGACGGGTCTGAAGTGGCTCCGGTGGGAGGTCTACCGCGGCAAGCGCTTCGACTCGCGCACCCGCGCCACGTGGCGCTCCGAGCTGCCCGCGTACATCAAGGTCGCCTTCGAGACCGTCGAGGGCCGCCGGGAGAACTGGATGTTCGAGGTTGGTTGGACCAACGGCCCCGAGCCCGGCTCGGTCGTCACCGCTCAGAACAGCGGCGCGGGCGGCCCGCCGTCTCGCGGCAACCGGCCTGTCTCGGTCCGCGGCCGCAACAACCAGAACAACAACGGCGGCTCCACGCCGACCACCGGCGGTAACGGGGGGGGCAGTGGTGGTGGTGGCGCGCCGACCGGCAACAGCGGGGGGGGTGCAAAGTGAACGCCCGCAGTCGCCGCGCATTCGCGCTCCCGCTGGTCGTGCTGCTGACGTTGGTCGCGTCGCTCTCGCTCGTGCTCGTGCTCGAGCGACGGTCTGTTGCGCATCGGACCGCTGTCCGCCAGGCGCAGACCTATGCCTCCCATCACCGGGCGCTGGGCGTCCAGGAGTGCATCAGCCAGTGGATCGGCACCACACGCGTCCGCGGCCAAGAGTCCATCAGCGACTCGGGCCTCGCGTTCCGCCTTGTTCTCCCGAAGGGCGAGTCCATCGACGTGGGCTTTGAGGACGGGCAGGGCGCGGCACTTATCGACGACACGAACCTGACCGCCGAACGGCGCGTCATCGTTCGGCGTATGCGCCAGTACCTTGAGTCGCTCCCGCCCGAGCTCACCGACGGCGCGACCCGCACGGTCGGGCCCGCCGAGATCAGCATCCGCGCTGCGCCGGCGATTGTCATCGAGGCCCTGGTCTACGCCGTTGTCTCGGAGGAACGGCGCGACCGCGCGGTCGAGGCCATCCTCAGCCGGCGCAACGGTGGGATCCTCTCGCGCGAGGATGTCCCCCGGGCGTTGTCGGATGTCGGCGTCAAGGACGAGGAGCGCGACCTTGTCCTGTCGATGCTCGTCGAGGGCCCGACGCTCTGGCACGTCGTTGCCGAGATCACCGACTCGCGGGGGTACCTTCTGTCCCGGAGCGGGGGATTGATGGACTGGCGTCCAGAAGCCCGATCTGACCTTTCCAGTCAGGCCGGGGTGTTCCTCACGTGGCAGGATCTGCCGCTTGACGAACTTGAACTAGACTCGTCCCAGCCTGTTTCGGGGAGATACTCTCCGCTCCCCCCTGTTCGTTGAGGTTCCGTTATGTCCACGCATCGCTCCAAGACCAGACGCAAGGCGCTCGCATGGCAGGTGGGCGGTATCGCCCTCGCCGCGGGTGCCGCCGCGCTGTTTGTGCTGCCGATCGGCAAGTTCGTCCGTCCCGCGGCCGCGAACTGGGACAGCGGCACCAACGTCGCGTCCAACACCGGTGCCGGGCCGACTCTCGCTGTTCTTACTCCCGATGAAGCCGCCCGCATCGGCGACATCCTCCGCAGCCTCGCGCCCGCAAAGGCCGCGACCGATGAGCCCGAGCAGCCCCGCGAAGTTGACGATGACGGGCCGATCGACCCTGACC
>JAEYNG010000428.1 GCA_023412695.1 Planctomycetota bacterium
ACCCCATACGGCTTGCGGTCCTGCACCACCGCCTGATACGTCCCGCCCGGCGGGATCAATCGCGGCGTGTCCATGAACGTCGAGCCCAGACCCGGCGGCGCATCCGTCCGCTCCCCCACCACCAGCGTCACGCGCACCGGCATGTCCCCCTGGTTCACGAACGACGTCCGCGCATACGTCCGCTCCGCCGCCGCGGCCTCGCGAGCACGCCGCCGCGCGGCACACCCCTCCAGCGGCATCACCGCCCCCGCCGCGACGACCGATGCCAGCGACACCGCCACCACCGACTTCAACGCCATGCCCATGCGCGGACCTCCTGCTGGCCCACCACCTCGCACCGCCCCAGACCTATACACCCGCCCACGCCCCGTCTGTTCCCTGTCTGAGCTATCGCCGCACCAACAGGGACGCCCCACTGCTCCGATCAAACCTCACAATCGATCCGACATCCGACATCAATGATGATGCCCGCCGCTCTTCCTCGCCCCCTCGATCGCCTGCATCATCTTTTCCGGCGTCATGTTCTCGTGCAGCGTCTCATCGATCAAGGCAGCCGGCGCGGTCCCGCAACTCCCGAGGCACTCGAGCTCGATCAGCGTGAACTCCCCGTCGTCGGTCGTTTCGCCCACCTCGATCCCCAGCTTGTCCTTGCACGCCTGCGTGATCTCCTTCTGCCCGCAGAACTCGCACGCGATCGACCGGCACACCTGGATCAGGTGCTTGCCCTTGGGCTTCAGCCAGTATTCCTCATAGAAGCTCGCGGTGTCGAGCACATCCGACGGCTTCAGCCCCAGGAACGTTGCGATCTCCTCCATCGCCTGCGCGGGCACCCACCCATACTCGTGCTGGATCATGTGCAGGCACGGCAGCGTCGCCGCCTGCCGGTTCGCGTACCGCGGCAGCACGCGCTCGCTCAAATCCTTCCGCATCGCGTCCGTGAGGTACGGCTCTTTGCGGCGTTCAACCTTTGCGTTCGCGGAGTCTTTGGTGATCCAGGCCATGGGGCACGATCATAGACGACCCCCCCACCCCCACCCAGTCACTGACCTCTCAGGCCGGCGTTCCGTCAGCCCCGGAACCGCGCGGCCCGCCCTCCATCACCACCGGGATCACCTCCCGCACCAGCCCCCGATCGTCGATTCGCACCGGAAACCGATCCTCCACTCCATCCACGATCACGATAACCTCTGCCGGTCCCTCAGGAAGTGAACATGCTTCCGAAAGGACGACCCGGTCCCGTCCGACCTGCAACGCTGGGAATGTACATCCGTTCACGCGCAGGCGCAAATCGACACTCGCAGAGTACCCTCCCCCGAGTTCCGAAATGGGCGAGTTTGCTGATCCCATCGAACTCCGCCTCGCTCTTTACTGCTTGCCGCGCGGCCTTGATGTTCGAGCACGGCTCGGCTTCGGCAAGGATGGTAGCGTGTGGAGTTCGACCGCGTTCACGGCAATAAAGGTATTTGCCTTGTCCGATCGTTGCCGCCGTGAGTGCGAGGTGTACGCCCGCCTTCGGCTCGCTGGCATCCGCATGGTCGCTGGCCACTCGCTTCCCGAGTTGCTCGACATCGACGACCGCCTGGGTGTCATTGAAATGACCATCGTCCGTCCCCCCTTCGTCCTCGACTTCGCCAGCGCGGCGCTTGATCACCCGCCCGAGTTCCCGGAGGAAGTCCTCGCCGACTGATTCGCCGAGAAGCGCGAGCAGTTCGGGGACGACTGGCCAAAGGCCGCAGCAGTTATCCGCGCCCTCGAACGCCTCGGCATCTACATGCTCGATGTCCACCCCGGCAACATCCGCACGCGCTGACCTTCGCCTTCCTACTTCCCCACCCCCGCTTCGCCCCCTTCGTCCCCCTCGAGCCGATCCTTATTCTCCTCCACCCTCTTCCTCGCCTTCGGCTCCGGCAGCGGCCGCCACACACCCGGGCTGAACAGCCGGTCCCCGCCGAACTCGAACGGCAGATCCGCGTGCGACCGGAAGCCCGACACCCGCGACAACCCGTCGCGCTGCACACTCGACTTCCCCGTCTGCATCGCCCGGTCCTCGACCAGCGGCTCCACCGCTGCGAACGCCGACGCGTCCTTCGGCTCGCCCCAGCTCACGCGCTGCACCGCTGTTCCATCCGGCGCGGTCAGCAGCACATGATCCCCCGAGTTGCTGAACGCCACGTACTGCGTCGCCGCCTTTAGCGTGAACACCCATGCGCCGCCGAACCGCTCGTTCGTCGCCGCGGCCGCGGCCTTCTCGTCCCCCACCGGCCCGAACCACGAGCACTGAAACCCGTTGAACACCACCACCACGCCCCGCGGCGGCAACTCCAGCAGCGGGAACATGAACCGCAACTGCCCCTTGTCCGCCGGGTTCGAGTCCGTCAGCTTGTACCCGCGCAGCTGGATCGGCCGATCGTGCGGGTTGTACAGCTCGATGAACTCGTCCCCCGACACGTGCCGCTTCCCGTCCGCGTTTGCATCGCCCGCCTCCCCTCCCCGCACCGCGTACAGCACCTCCGTGATCATCGGATGCGGGAACGGCACCGCGATCTCCGGCTTCGACGCGTCGTGCTTCTCTGTGGGCTCTGACTTCGCAGCCGTTGCGCCCTCGACCGTAACCGGCTTTGTGGCGTCCGTCGTCCCCGGCTCCGCACTCTGCGCCGGCGCGACCGGCTCATCGCCGCCGGACGGCGGCCCGTCGAGCGTCAGCGGCGCCAACGTGTACACGAACGCCAAAGCCATACGCGCGAACATGAGATGCGCCCTCGTGAGCGCGCATCCGTGCGCGGTGACGCTTCAGTATAACACCACCCGCCCGCTCCCGTCACCCTCAGCGACCTCGCCCGCGGCCGTGCCCAAGGGCCGTTCCGGGCGTCTCTGCGCGAGACAATCTCCCCACTCCTCACCCCCAACACCCCTCTGTGTCCTTTGTGTTCCGCCTTCGTGCCCTCTGTGTACGGCATTCAAATC
>JAEYNG010000441.1 GCA_023412695.1 Planctomycetota bacterium
CCCCCCCCCCCCCCCCCCCCCCCCCTGCCAAAGGAGACGGCCAATGCAGCCAGCCTCGCGAAACGGCTTGATGCTGATCGTCGGACTCTCGGCAGTCGCGCTCTTTGTCGTGTCTACGGCGTTTGCCGGAACACCGAAAGCGCCGTGCCAGTGCGGATACACAAAGTGTGCGACCGGCACGTCACCGAGTGCGCCTTGCAAGTATTCGGAGTCGTGCAGCTGCTGCAGTACTGCAGGAGGTATGTGGACATGCACATGCTGCACAGCAACCTTTGATTGCCTGAACCCGGGTAGCACGACCATCTGCAATGACGCTCCTTAAGGTGGTCGACTCGTGCGAAATCAGACCAAGGTCGTTGTGCTTGGCGTAGTGGTTGGCTGTGCCGCCTTGTTTGGTCTGCAGCGTGCAGGCCTGCTATCACGAACAGCGCGGTCCGGTGATGACATCGCGCTCAAGACAGAAGCAGTTGCTCGCGGACAGGCTCAATACAAGCGGATCAGAGTCGCCGTGCTGCATGACCTCGCTCGTGATCACGGGCTGAGGTCGCTGCTTGAGTTAGGAACCGTTGATGCTAACGGTGTACATCTTTCTGATGCTGATCTTGATGCAATCAGGACGCAAACTGCGGAGTTCTTGGAACATCGGTTTGTGAACGGCGAGGTATCCGTGTATCTCGACTGGCGTCAGAGGCTGGGATACGTTCGGCTCGATGCCGCGACATTGCGCCGCGAGGGAGTAGCGGTCCACTACAAGCTGTTCACTGGAAAGGAGTATCCGGGCGACGACGCGATCGATCGCGTTCACGATGAGATGTGGGCCTTGAGCGTGGTCCAGTGGGACCGCGCGCATGCGATCAGTCATATTGCCGCAGAACCCAGTGGCATTGCGCTGAACTTCGGCCGATTGACGCGTAAGTCGCTGGGTTCATGGCCGACTGCATCGGGCCGTATGTCGGACGACGACTGGCACGGGAGATCAGGCGGAGGGCATCGCAGTTGGTGGCGCCCACCGTCCGGGAGCGTGCATGATCATGTGCTCAAGCACGGGTTTGCGGATGTTGCCTCTTTTGCAATCATCGTCGGGTACGAGCGCGGAGATCGGTATCCGCTACGGCTGATGTACTATCGGGACGCTTCCACCGGGCGTTGGTGGCTGGAGGGATTGCAGGCCTTGAACTCCGAGTACGAGCGATTTCCAATGCTGGAGTTCTAGTTGTGGGGCAAGTCATCACATTCTCGCGAGTACGGCCGGCGATGGTCAGTCTGGTGGGGGTGATCTTCCTCTGGGCCGGCATCGCGAAGTTGCTCGCTCCGCTTGAGTTTGCGCGAGTGTGCGCCTTCTTGCTCTCAATCTCGCCAAATCAGAATACGACCGCGATTGTAGTGGCAGTCGGCGTTGCAGTCATTGAGGTTGCGGCAGGAGGAGCGATCATTCTACGGCTGTCGGAGCGACGGGCACTGTGGATCGCTTTGGTGGCGGTGGGAGGATTCTCGGTTGCATTGGCAGTGCTCGTCGTCGCTCCGAACGCACCTGGTTGCGGGTGCTTTGGCGGGCTCACAACACAATCAGGGCGGATAGAGGCAGGTTGGGGTTTGGCCCGCAACGCCTCGCTCGCGGCAATGTTGTTGCTGCTCCTGTGCCCTACCGCGGCGTGCGAACGTATCCCCCTCAAGGCGCCTCACTCGAGCGGTCATCGTGCCTTCACGTTGATTGAGTTGTTGGTCGTCATCTTGGTCATTGCTGTCATCCTTGCACTGGCCTTGCCCGCGCTCCGCAGTGCTCGCCAAACTGCGCGAATGTCAGAAAGGTTGCAACTCGTTCGGCAGTTGGCGGCCGGTCTTGATCTGTACTGCCAAGCCCATGCGGAGATGTTCCCTTACTTTGCAACGCCGGGCGATCCTCTCGGGCCGATTGTTGTGCAAGGAGCAGCCGTCCCATCGGTGTATTTCCGTAGTCAGCGATGGTTCTGGGCGAGCGCAGTCGTCCCCGATTATTTCGATGCGGATCGATCCAGCATTGAGTCGGCCGGCACCGCGGAATCCCTTCGGCAATCGGGCTATCCGGAAAGTATCGTTGCCTCGACGTACCAAATCACATCTACGGTATTCGCGGCTCCAAGGTACTGGCGAGAAGGGCCGTCGGCGGAGTGGGACCGATCCGAACACTATCGTGCGACCAAGTTGAGCGATGTGGCCTTCGCGTCTCGCAAGGGGCTCATCATGGCTGATCTCACTGGCTCAGGCGGATATGGAGATCCGTCGGCATTCCCCGTTGCCCTGGCTGATGGCTCTGCGTTCGCGAAGAAGCTCGCGGACTTTCACCTTGACCGCGCCGTCCAACGCCCGCACGGCTCGACGGGGTTCCCGGTTGAAGCCACAGAGGATGGACTAGGTGGGTGGGATTTCTAGGCGATACCGACGATCGGCTCCAGCCGGCCACCGGCTTCTGCCAGCAGCTTCTCGGCCGCGGCGAGGTCCACGCATCTTCGCTGCATCACCACCGCCGCTTTGACGCTCCCATCCGCGCGGTCGAGCAGCGCGAAGGACTCATCGCGTGGCAAACCTGTCAGTGTCGAGACGATCCGCGCCGCGCGGTCGCGCAGCTTCGCGTTCGTCGCCCGCATGTCCACCATCAGGTTCTCGTACACCCGCCCAGACCGGATCATCAGCGTCGTCGAGACCGTGTTGAGGGCGAGTTTCGTCGCCGTGCCCGCCTTCATGCGCGTCGAGCCCGTCAGCACCTCGGGGCCAGTCTCGATCACGATCAGGTGATCGACGCCCGTCGGCTTGTCGAGCCGCGTGCAGCACAGCAGCCCGGTCACGCAGCCGCTACACAGTTCCTTCGCGATGCGCAGACCGCCGAGCACGTACGGCGTTGTGCCGCCCGCGGCGATCCCCAGCACCGAGTCCCGCGGCGTCAATCCCAGCACCGCCAGCTCCGGCCGCACGCCGTCCGGCTCGTCCTCCTTCCCCTCGCTCGACTTCCGCAACGCACCGTCCCCGCCCGCGATAATGCCGATCACACGCTCCGGGGGCGTGCAGAACGTCGGCGGGCACTCCGACGCGTCCAGCACCCCGAGCCGCCCGCTCGTGCCCGCGCCGATGTAGATCAGCCTCCCGCCCGCGACAAACCCCGGCTCCGCCGCCTCGATGAACGCCGCGATCGCCGGCCTCGCGGTCCGCATCGCTTCCAACACCGCCGCGTCTTCATCCCCGATCACCTCGACGCACTTGCGCACGGAGAGCTCGTGCAGGCGCATCGTCCGCGGG
>JAEYNG010000481.1 GCA_023412695.1 Planctomycetota bacterium
CTGGTCGAACGCATCCTGCTCGCCCGGGGGATCGAGCCCACAAGCGCGGGGGAGTTCCTCGACCCCCGCCTCGTCCACCTGCACGACCCGTCGGCGATCCCCGACATGGACCGTGCGGCTGCAAGGATCCTGGACGCCCTCCGCGCGGGCGAGACCATCGCGATCTACGGCGACTACGACGTGGATGGCATCACCGCCACGGCGATGCTCCACCACACGCTCAACGCGATCCGCCCGGACCTCCCCGCCGACCGGCTCATCCGCTATGTCCCCCACCGTCTCGAAGAGGGATATGGGCTGAACTCCGAGGCGATCGCCGAACTGGCGTCAAAGGGTGCAAAGGTCATCGTGTCGGTCGATTGCGGCGTGACAGCGTTCGAACCCGCCCGCCGCGCGCGAGAACTCGGCGTCGACCTGATCATCACCGACCACCACAACCCACCCGCCGCCGACGAGCCCCTGCCCGACGCCTACGCGATCGTCCACCCGCGCCGCCCCGGCTCGACGTACCCCTTCGGCGATCTCTCGGGCGCGGGGGTCGCGTACAAGCTCGCGTGGCGGCTGGCGACGATGCACGAGCGCTCGCCGAAGTTGTCGCCCCCGATGCGCACGCTGCTGATCGACATGCTCGCGTTCGCCGCGCTCGGAACGATCGCCGATGTCGTGCCGCTGGTGGGCGAAAACCGGGTCATTGCGCGATTCGGGCTCGGGCGGATCAAGCACTCACCCTTCGTCGGGCTGCGGGCGCTGGTCGAGGCGAGCGGTCTCGCGGGCGAAAGCGTCGACGCGATGGATGTGGGCTTCAAGCTGGCGCCGCGCCTGAACGCCGCGGGCCGGCTGGGCCATGCCCGCGACGCGGTCGAGCTCTTCACAACCGCCGGCCCGGAGCGTGCCGAGCAGATCGCCCGCGAGCTGACCGCCCGCAACAACGAGCGGCGCAAGGTCGAGAAGGCGATCTTCGACCACGCGCGCGAGATGGCCGAGCAGGCGGGCATGATCTCCCCCGACCGCCGCGCGGTGGTCCTCGCGCACGAAGACTGGCACGCGGGCGTCGTCGGCATCGTGTGCTCGCGGATGGTCGAGCGGTTCGGCCGCCCCACCATCCTCTTGCAGCGGCGCGACGGCGTCTGCCACGGCTCCGGCCGATCGATCGAGGGCTTCAACCTGCACGGCGGGCTGTGCAGCTGCGCCGAACACCTCGACAAGTACGGCGGGCACGACATGGCCGCGGGCCTGCACCTCGCAGAGTCCAGGCTCGACGCCTTCGCCGAATCGTTCATCGCGTACGCCAACAACCTCATCACCGAGGACATGCTGCGGCCGCTGCTGACGGCCGACTGCGTGGCGGACCTCGACGAGCTATCGATCGAAGCCGTCAACGCCCTGTCGCGCCTCGAGCCCTTCGGCCGCGACAACCCGGAGGTCGCGATCGTCCTCCGCAACGTGCGGCTGCTCGGCCCGCCCAAGACATTCGGCAGCAACGCAAAGCACCTCTCGCTGATGATCACCGGCAACAGCGGCAGCGCGTCGAAGACCGTCCGCGCCATCGGCTGGGACTGGGCCGAGCACGCCCCGCGCCTCGCCGCAGGCTCGGTCGTGGACGTCGTCGTCCGCCCGGCGGTCTCGCACTTCAACGGCCGATCCACCGTGGAGCCCGTGATCGAGGACATCCGGATCGTCTGAGGAGCACGCAATGGTGCGGCGAAACTTCCTGCTCTGCGTCGCGGCGGTCCTTGCCGTACTCTCCCCCCTCGCGCGGGCGCAACAGCCCGAGGCCCCGCCCGTCAAGGCAGAGGACCCGCGCGACCTCGTCGTGATGAGCTTCAACATCCGCTACGGCACGGCCAAGGATGGCGACAACGCCTGGCCGAGCCGCCGCCAGTTGGTCATCGACCGCATCCGCGCACACAAGGCCGACATCGTCGGCCTGCAGGAAGCCCTGCGCTTCCAGATCGACGAACTGCTCGCCGCGATGCCCGAGTACAAGTCCGTCGGTGTTGGACGCGACGACGGCAAGGATGCCGGCGAGCACGCGGCGATTCTTTACCGCCGCGAACTCCTCGAACTCGCCCCCATCCCCCCCACCCCCGCCGCTGATGATCAGCCCGCCACGGGCAACTTCTGGTACTCCGACTCCCCCGAGAGGCCCGGCTCAAAGTCGTGGGGCAACCGCATCACGCGCATCTGCACATGGGCGCGTTTCCGGCAGATCGGCACCAGCGCGGCGTTCTTCGTTTTCAATACGCACTTCGACCATGAATCGCAGCCCTCGCGCGAGAAGAGCGCAGAGTTGCTGCTGCAGCGCATCGCGGAACGCTCGCCGCGCGACCCGGTGATCGTCACCGGCGACTTCAACGCCGGCGAATCGAACCCGGCGGTCACCGCGATCCTCGCGCCCGCCCGCGAGAACGCGGCGGACAAGCCGCGCCTGCGCGATTCTTTCCGGATGCTCCACCCCGACGAGAAAACCGTTGGCACGTTCAACGGCTTCAAGAACACCACCGGCGGCGACAAGATCGACTACGTTTTCATCGATGACGCCTGGGAGGTGCTCGAGGCCTCGATCGACCGCACGATGCCGGACGGTCGGCTCCCGTCCGACCATTTCCCAGTGGTCGCAAAGGTGCGTTTGCGCGTCGCAGCGCCATCAACGCCCGAACCCGGCACGACCCGGCCCGCCTCGCCATGACCGCGCCCGGCGAGCACATCCCCGTCCTGATGAACGCGGTGCTGCGCACGCTCGACCCGCGCCCAGGCGACACAGTCCTCGACTGCACCGCCGGCCTCGGCGGCCACGCCGCCGCGATGGCCCAGCGCATCGGCCCCGCCGGCACGCTGATGCTGCTCGATCTCGATGCGGGGAATCTCCGCCGCGCCGAGGCACGCGTCCGCGCCCTCCCCGATGCGCCCCGAGTCATCGCGGTGCACTCCCCGTTCTCCGCCGCCGCCCGTCTCGCGCAGGAGCACGGGCTCGTCGTGGACGTGCTGCTGGCCGACCTCGGCTTCTCGTCGAACCAGATCAGCGAGCCCGCCCGCGGCTTCAGCTTCCAGAAGGACGGCCCGCTCGACATGCGGCTCGATCCCGCCGCGCCCGTGACCGCCGCGGAGCTGGTCAACACCCTTCCCGAACCAGAACTGGCGAAGATCATCTACGAGTACGGAGAAGACTCTGCCTCGCGCCGCATCGCCGGCGCGCTAGTCCGCCCGCGTGCCGTCGCCCCGCTCAGCACCCCAGCCCCACAGGCCGCGGG
>JAEYNG010000483.1 GCA_023412695.1 Planctomycetota bacterium
ACCGCGGGCGGGGCCTGACGCGGCTGCTGCTGCCGGGCCATTTGCTCGAGTTCGGCCCGGCGTCGCTGGGCGATTTCCTGCAACCGCCGGCGCGCTTCGTCGTGCCCAGCGGGCCCGGCTGTGAGGACGGTGTGCGCGGTAGTGCTGACCGGTGAGCCATCCTCGGACCGGCCGGTGCGGAGCACCTCTTCTTCGCGGCGGCGGCGCGCGGCCTTGGCCTGGGCTTCCTGACGCTTCTGCGCGATAAACCGCATCAGCCAACTGAGAACGGTGATCCCGATGATGATCGCCCAGATTGCGTACCGGATCCATTGCGGCGAAAAGCCGCCGCCTCCTGGATTCGGATTACCGCCCTGTGCGAGGAACCACAACATGAGGGCATTGTACCGGGGGGAGCGGTTTGCCGTTCCCTGCACGCGCCCTTAGGCTTTCGGCCTATGACGCAGAGCAAGACCGTCGCGGTGACAGGTGCAAGTGGATTCGTCGGCCGATCTGTTGTCGGCGAGATGATCGCCCGCGGCTGGCGGGTGCGGGGGCTGGCGCGCGATCTGGCGAACGTCAAGGAACTCGACGCGCGGGCGAGGGAGATCGCAACTGAGGTCGGCGCGGCGCGCGGCCTGTCCGGCGGTGGACAGGTCGATTGGTTCGCGGGCGACGCGTGCGATGCGGCGGCGCTCGACCAGGTCTGCCGCGGCGCGAACGTGGTGGTGCACCTGGTAGGGATCATCCGCGAGGTTCGCGGCGAGAGCGGGCGGCCGCAGACGTTCGAGCGGCTGCACGTGCGGGCGACACAGTCGGCGATCGACGCGGCGAAGCGTGCGGGCATCTCGCGGTATGTGCAGATGTCCGCGCTAGGGGTCGGCGCGGAGGGACGGTCGAAGTATCAGCAGACCAAGTGGGCGGCTGAGCAGGCGGTCCGGCGGAGCGGGCTGGAGTGGACGATCTTCCGCCCCGCGCTGATCCACGGGCGCGACAGCGAGTTCGTCGGGATGCTGACCGAGATCGCGTCGGGCGAGAAGGCGCCGTTCTTCTTCATCCCGTACTTCGTGCGGGCGGAGGAGGATCGGCGCGTGCCGATGCGCTTCGGGAACTGGGAGCCGGCGAAGGTGCAGCCGGTGGCGGTCGAGGACGTGGCGTATGCGTTCGCGGAGGCGCTGGTGCGCCCGCAGTCGATCGGCGAGGTGTACAACCTCGCGGGGCCTGACGTGCTCGACTGGCGGTCGCTGAGCGAGGCGATCCGCGATGACGTGCCGGGGACTAACAAGAAGATGGGGACGTGGTTCATTCCGGGAGAGCACGCGGCGATGGCCGCGAAAGCCGCGGCGGCGGTGGGGCTGGGCGGGTTCCTGCCGTTTGATGAGGGTCAGGCGTTGATGGCGATCGAGGACAGCACAGCGGACTACGGCAAGGCCACGAAGGACCTTGATTTCACGCCGCGGCCGTTTACTGAGGCGCTGCGTGGATATGCGGCTCACATCTAGCGGAAGGAACGTGAATGCCGAACGGACGTGCGACGATTCTGATGCCAGTCGCCATCGTCGCGTTGATGTCGCTCTGCTTGTGGGTTGGCGGATGTGCCGGAGGCGAACGCATCCACTCGTCGGGGTCGAAGGAGTTCACGAAGGGACCGCCAACTCGGATCAGCCGAACGGAGGCATACGCCCTCATGCGGCAGGATCCGAAGTTCGAGGAGCGCCCACGGACCTGGGGGTTCAAGAAAGACGCCGGCCTCATGGTTGGGCGCTGGTACGCTTTCGTAGACTATGACAAGTGGTACCGATCTTTCGAAGGCTATTACGTCAACGCCGATACAGGCGAGGTGCAGTTTCGAACCTCGGACAAGAAGATCTGGGAGGGAAAGTCGGAAAATCGTTCTCGAGCGTATCCGACGGATTGGACATCGATCGAGCAGGTCAAGCCTCCAGCATATCCGAGCCCGGCCGAGTAGACTCAGTGGATGCTGGGACTCAACAGGCGTGCTATACTTGTCGCGGTTGCCGCTATCGTGGCGGCCGTCATGGGCGGGTGTACGGGGGAGCGAATCGTCTTTCCAAGTGATCCAGATTGGGCTGTGGCGACGGCACGGCTTCCCATTGATGCGGAAGAGGCGTCGGTGCGCATCAGGCATGATCCCGCCTTTGCGTTCCGAGCGCAGCGGTCAGATTTCCGGCTGGCTTCCAACGAGGCCCGAAGATGCCGTGCTCGTTGGCGATGCGTACGCCTTTCTGCGATATCGGAAGGCCGAGACCCTGCTGGAGGGGTACTACGTCAACGCCAACTCGGGCGAGGTTGAGTATCGACACTCGCCATGGCCGCTGATGGGGGTCCTGAGCAAGACGCGGCGACGTGTGGAACCGTCGCACTGGACAACGATCGAGAAGATCCCGACACCTGAACAAGTAGATTCGCGCGATTGACGCGCGGTTGTAGAAAGAAGACATGTCTCTGAAATACGAACGACGACTCCTGGACCACCTCAAGCACGAGAGCTACGAGGCGGCGACGATTGACCGACTGGCCGAGGACCTCGGCATTCCGCACGATGACCGCGACGCGTTCCGCCTCGCGGTTGAGGACCTTGCCTCGCAGAAGAAGATCGGGCTTGATCAGCAGGGGCGTGTGCGCCTGCCGTCGATGCCTGACGAGGTGGAGGGGGTGTTCAAGAAGAATCCGCGCGGGTTCGGCTTCATCGTCACCGACGTGAAGTACCGCGAGGGTGATGTGTTTGTGCCGCCCGACGCGGTGGGCGATGCACTCACCGGCGACCGCGTGGTCGCGGCGATCCATCGCGAGATCCGGCGCGGCGATCGGGAGATCTCCGGCGAGATTCTCGAGGTGCTGACGCGGAAGCGGTCGAACTTCACAGGTGAGCTCGTGAAGCGCGGCGGGCTGTGGCTCGTGATGCCTGACGGACGCGAGATGACCACGCCGATCAGCGTGAAGGACCCGACGGTCAAGAACGCGAAGGCCGGCGACAAGGTGAGCGTCGAGATCACCGAGTATGCCCGCGGGAACGAGCTTGCCGAGGGCGTGATCGTCAAGGTGCTCGGCGAGGCGGGGCTGCCCGACGTCGAGACGCAGGCGGTGAT
>JAEYNG010000468.1 GCA_023412695.1 Planctomycetota bacterium
CCTCCGCCCGCTCGAACGGCATATGGAGCGCACCCCGCAACTCCTCCAGCCACGCCGCGGGCGTCTCGGCGGGGCGCTTGGTCGGTGCCGTGGTCATTGGCTCGCCCCCTCTCCCCGCGCCCCCCCGATCCGCGGCGACAAGAACCGCTCGATGAGCGCGACGTGCGCCCGGTGGGCCGCGCTCCGGGCTTCCAAGTGCCGCTCGCCCTTGACCGTCAGCTTGTACCACTTCCGTCGGCGCCCGCCGGGCTCCGGGCCGGGCTCGATGTCCGCCTGCCCGCGCTCGGACCGGATGGTCTCCCACTCCGCCCCGATCAGACCTCGCTTCTCGAGGCTCGCCAAGAGCGGGTACAGCACCCCGGGTGTGAGACGGAGCTGGTTGTCAGACGCCGCGGCCGCCCGCTTGGAGATCGCGTAGCCGTACAGCGGCCCGTCCTTCAGGAGCGAGAGAATGAGGACCTCGCTATCCGCTGGTTCCGGGTCGTGTGGAATGGGTCGATTGGCATCCTGGCTCATCGGCGTCCCCTTGGTCAGAAACCAATATATCTGATACGGATATATCCGTCAAGGACTTTACGGGAGTTCCCCTCAAATTCCACAGATGTGAATTTGTGTTAAGACACCCCCTTGCCTAGGCTGATCCTCGATGAGCGGCCGGAAGTCCACAACAACGACGACGGAGACTTCCACTACACCGCAGCGTGGGTAGGCCGGCCCGCGATTTGTGCCACTACTCTTTGGAAAGCCCGGCCCCGGAGCCGGGCTTTTTCGTTTGGTCCGCGGGCTCCACTCTCCGATTCAGGTGCAACCATGGCTGCCAAACCCACCTGCCTTGTCTGCCAGAAGGAAATGGTCCGAGGGTTCCTCATTGACCTCGGACACTTGAACACGATCGCGATGCCTAGATGGTGCTCCGGCGAGCCCGAGCCAAGTTTCTGGACTGGCGAGGCGACACGTTCGCAGTTCAAGGAAGGTCTGAAGGTCGTCGCCTACCGCTGCCCGGAGTGCGAGGCGCTGCGGCTCTACGCTCCGTCCGCAGAATAGTGCGGCGTTCCTCTTTGCCTTGTCCTCGCCTTCATCTGCTCATTTGCCATTTGCTTATTTGCTCCTTTCCTTGGACTCCCCATGCCCCGCATTACGCTCCCCGATGGTTCCGTCAAAGAGTTCGCCCAGCCCGTCACCGCGCGACAGGTCGCCGAGTCGATCGGCCCGCGCCTTGCGCAGGCCGCGCTCGGCTGCAAGATCGATGGTGAACTGCGCGATCTCTCGACCATGATCGACCGCGATGTCTCGCTGGCCATCGTCACCGAGAAGACCCGCGACAAGCAGCCCGACCCCGATGCCCTGATGCTCATCCGCCACTCCGCCGCGCACGTCATGGCGGAGGCGATCCAGCGCATCGTGCCTGAAGCGCAGCTCGTCTACGGCCCGCCGCTGGCCACCGGGTTCTACTACGACATCAAGTTCCCCGATAACCGCCCGCTCAAGGACGGCGACTTCGCGGCGATCGAAGCGGAAATGAAGAAGATCATCGCGGAGGATCGTGCCTTCACCCGTTACGAACAATCCTCCGACGAAGGTATGGCGAAGCTGAAGCGCGAGGGCAGCAAGTACAAGATCGATAACGCCGAGCGCGCGCTCGCCTCCGACGCGAACGCCAGGCTCTCCTTCTACGCCACCGGCACGCCCGGAAAAAACTGGGAGGACCTCTGCCGCGGCCCGCACGTCCCCTCCACCGGCCGCATCGGCGCGGTGAAAGTCATGTCGCTCGCATCGAGCTACTGGCACGGCGACGAGAACTCCGACCGTCTCACCCGCGTGTACGGCACCGCGTTCGCCTCGCAGGCCGAGCTCGACGCGCACCTCACCCAGCACGAAGAAGCGAAGAAGCGCGACCACCGCGTGATCGGCAAGCAGCTCCGCCTCTTCCACATCGATGAGATGGTCGGCCAGGGGCTCATCCTGTGGACGCCCAACGGATCGATCGTGCGCAAGGAGCTGCAGACCTTCATCGGTTCAGAGCTGCGCAAGCAGGGGTACACGGAGGTCTTCACCCCGCACATTGGCGGGCTCGACCTGTACAAGACCTCCGGCCACTTCCCCTACTACAAGGAGTCGCAGTTCCCCCCCATCGTCGAGCGCGACGCCCTTGACCGCCTAGCCGGTGAGGGGTGCTCGTGCGCCGAGGTCATGCGCCGCGTCGAGGGCGTGAGCGAGCGCCTCGCGTCCGGCATCAACGAGCGCACCAAGGCGCAGACCATCGCGCCCGACCGCGTGCTGCCCGACGAGCAGCTCGTCCCCGGCTTCATGCTCAAGCCGATGAACTGCCCGCACCACGCACGCATCTTCGCGAGCGCGCCGCACTCGTACCGCGACATGCCCGTGCGGCTCGCCGAGTTCGGCACCGTTTATCGCTGGGAGCAGTCGGGCGAGCTCAACGGCATGACCCGCGTCCGCGGCTTCACCCAGGACGATGCGCACCTGTTCTGCACCGAGGACCAGATCCCGGCGGAGATCCAGGGGTGCCTGTCGCTCGTCAAGACCATCTTCAACGTGCTGGGCATGAAGGACTACCGCGGCCGCGGCGGCCTGCGCGACCCCGATTCGGGCAAGTACACCGGCACCAAGGAGAGTTGGGACAAGGCCGAGGCCGCGTGCATCGCCGCCGCGGAATCGCTCGGTGTCTCGTTCAGCAGAGAGCCGGGCGAGGCCGCGTTCTACGGGCCGAAGATCGACTTCGTCGTCAAGGACGTCATCGGGCGCGAGTGGCAGCTCGGCACCGTGCAGGTTGATTACAACATGGCGGTCCGCTTCGACCTGTCGTACATCGGCCCGGACAACAAGCCGCACCGGCCGGTGGTCATCCACCGCGCGCCCTTCGGCAGCATGGAGCGCTTCTGCGGCGTGCTCATCGAGCACTTCGCCGGCGCGTTCCCGACGTGGCTCGCGCCCGAGCAGGTCCGCGTGCTCCCGATCTCCGAGAAGACCGCCGACTATGCGCGGCAGGTCACCGATTCGCTCCGCGCGGCGGGTGTGCGCGTCACCCTCGACGAGTCCAACGAGCGCATCCAGGCGAAGATCAAGGACGCCGCGGACTTCAAGGTGCCGTACATGGCCGTCGTCGGCCCACGCGACGCAGAGGCGAGCCAGGTCTCCCTCCGTGCCCGCGGCCACATGAAGGACCTCGGCAACATGTCGCTGACCGGGTTCGTGGAGGCGGTGAAGGACGAGATCGCGACGCGCGGCCAGACCACGGTGGTGAGCAGGTTTGTATAATCAGCGTCCGGAAGCGAACTCGACCGCACAGCCATACCTCATGGGGAGTCACAATGTTCGGAAAGCTCTTCGGACGAAAGAAGAAAAAGGATGAGGGTCCCGACCCCGCCGAAATCGCGGCGGACGAGGCATTCGCCGAGGCGAAGCAGGCCGCGCTCGAGCGCGTGCTCGGGCCGATGGACGACATGGTCCTTCACGCGATCATCCCGTTCTGCATGGGCGGTGGGCTGGATCTTTACACTTTCAGCAAGTGCATTCCGGGGACGGTCGTCGCGACCCAGGAGCTCATCACGCGCGACAAGAAGAGCCGCACGAAGCGTGGCAAGGCGGGGCACTTCGAGTTAGTTGCTTGCCTGCCGCCCTCGAGCAAGGGCCAGCAGGACGACGAAGGCATCTCACTCGTCAACCGCATCCTCAACCCCGTGGGGATGTACGCGTCCATGGCCGCGCTCAGTCCTGGAGAAACCGCGGAGATCCCTGGGGAGGACGATGGCGACCCGTCGCAGCCCCTCCTGCTCGACGCTTTCAATCCGAAGAATGTTCCGTTTGACTTCAATGGCGAGAGGTTTGCCCTGCTGCTCTGCATGCCGATCACGCAACAGGAACTGGCGTTCGCACGCGAGGAAGGGTCGGAAAAGCTCATCGTCAAGCTCAAGGCGGCGGGTGTCTACCCGTACGCGAATGTCGGCCGCGCATCAGTTGTATAAACATCGACGCGAGTCCGAAGAAGGCCTGTCTCATACCATCCGATCATGAACTCCCGCCGCGCGTTCACGATCAGCTCGCTCTCGGTCTGGGTGCTCGTGTTGTTCCTGCTGGTCGCAGGGGCGCACCTCCTCTACACAATGAATCATCCGGGTTGGCAGGCCAAGGCGCTTGTTCCGTACCTGTTGATGTTCGTCGGCGTGCCGCTGCTGCTCGCCGCGGGCTTTGGCTTCGCGGCGTGGCTGATCTTCCGGAAGTCCGACAACGCGGGCAACTTCGTGTTCTGCGGGCTACTGCTGCTGATGACCGCGACGCGGCTGGCGATCATGACAGGGGTGCTGCCGAAGAACTTCTCGTTCCGCGGGTCGTTGCCCCGGCTGTCAGCACCAGGTTCCTCGCTGCAGAGCCCGGGTCCCACAGGGCCGGCACCGGCGGTCGAGCCCGCCCGCCCAACCGTGCCGCGGTTGCCGCGTCCGCAGCCGCCGTCTCGGCCGGAATCACCGGCCGTTCCATCACCGACACCGCCGGTTGACGAGTCGCCCCGCGGCCCGGCGCCCCAGCCGCCGCGAGCGCCCGAGCCCAGTGCCGCTGAGACGGCCCCCAAAGCCGCAATGGCCGCGATTCGATCGGAGCTTGAGGCGGAGATCGCCGCGCGCGGGCCGGTCGTGGTCGAGGCGTTCACGGACTGGGCGAAGCCGCCGCGGCGGGACATGCGGGTGCTTGATGCGCGCCGTGCGAAGGCGGCGGAGTTGAAGTCAGCCGCCGAGAAGCTCGAGTCGCGGCTTCGCGGCCTGCAGCAGGAGGCGGAGCAGAGCGCGGCCGATGCAGGTGCCGACCGGCACACGGCGACGGCGGAAGCGATCCGGTTTACGACCGAGTTCAACGCGATGTGGCGGGCGATGGCGTGCGACTCGATCGTCCGCGCGGCCGAGCGGATCGACGAAGAGTCCGGCTATCTCAAGCAGAACTTTTCGAAGTGGAAGCCCGAACGCGACGGGTCGATCACGTCGAGCGACTTTGCGATCACGGGCCGGATCACGAGCCTGCGCTCGCAGGTCGAGTTCGCCGTGCGGGATGCCGACGAGCTCACGGATCGGCTCGAGGGTGGGCGCTAGAGAAAACAACCCCGCGCCCTCGGAAGGGCACGGGGTTGCGCACAGAGGAAACACGCCTGACAGAGGGAAGACGTGGCTGCAATCAGCGTTGGCGGCGACGGCTCGCGAGGCCGATGAGGCCGAGGCCGGCGAGCATGCCCGTGCCGGGGGCGGGGACGACCGAGAGCGCGAACGCGGCGTCGTTGTAGTCATAGTCAGCGGACTGCCCGCCGATCCGGTCCTCCCAGAAGAGCGCGATCTCGCTCTGGCCGCTCGGACCCGTGACGTGGTAGGTCACGAGCTGGTCGAAGGTTTCATCGGCGTGCGCGCCGACGCCGAGGTTGTCCTGCGGCCGGCTCGTGAAGACGCGGCCGGTCGAGATGTTCTGGAATGCCCAGCGGAAGCTCGCGCTGGGCGTCATCACGACCGTCGTGTCGATCGCCGACGAGGAGAGCAGCGGCTGGAAGGCGGGCTCGGCCAGCGTGTCGTCGATCCACCCGAGCACGTGGCTGTCGCCCGCGAACTTCGCCTTGGCGGTGATCGTGATCTCCATGCCGTTGCCCGCCGACCAGATGTCGTCCTGCGAGAGCTTGGGCGAGATCGATTGCAGGCCGACGCCGAGTAACGCGCCGTAGTCCGTGATGCGGTGGGCCGACCAGTCGCCGTTGGTCGCGTCAACGCCCATCGCCGTCCACGCGCCGCCGTACATCGTGTTGAGGATGGCGGTGTGGCCGTGCTCGGCGCCAGGGGCGGGGTTGACGCTCGCGTACTGGGCGTTGGTCACGGCCGCTGAACCGGCGAAAGCGATGACGGCGGCGATGTTCCTCGTGCGTGCGCTCATTTCTTTCCCTTTCGAAGGAGCCGCGGCGTGCGTGTGCGCTGCCGCGACAAGGGAAAGATCCGATTCAGCAGGCACGCGGGCCATCGAAGCACGCACGCATGCGCGACGAGGGCGCGTCCTGGCAGGAGCAGGTTCCCCAGCTTTCGGCTTGGCGGGAGGCTCCGATAAAGAGCCGGCTGCGGCAGCGCGCAGGAAACAGGTTCAGGCCATAAGCCTTGCCGCGATTGCCAGGGCGGATTGATCGCCACGGCGGGCGAGCGCGGAGGGGACGATGCGAGCGTGAGCAGCGGACGCGGCGACGCCTTCGTCGAGCATGTGCCGCTTTGCGCCGGGGATGAAGAGGTCGGGGAACGCGGTGCCGATGGTGCCGAGG
>JAEYNG010000488.1 GCA_023412695.1 Planctomycetota bacterium
AGACAGTGGGGGGAGATCGCCAGCCGAATCGTCCTCTCGAGCAACATACGAGCAAGACCGAATTGCGGCCGGTGGGCACAGACGCTGCGAAGCAGCAGGCGACGACCCAGCCAGCGGCGGTATCCGCATCGGCAGCAGCGCCGGTCGCAGCGGCGGGTAATGTGAAGTCACCCGATGCGGGCGTGCAGCGCATCACGCCGACGCCATCAGCCCCAAGCGCCGCCCCGATCGCGGCCTCGGGCGGGCGCAACGCCGGCGCGGATGCGCAGTTGTCGCGTTGGCTTGCGCAGAAGCCGACACAAGCGGGCGGGCCGGCGAAGAACACGCAGCGTGTGGCCGACGCGGTCGCCGCGCAGACGGCCAAGGGACTTGCGACCGCACTCACGCGGTCAGACGGGGCGGTGACACTCCGCCTGAATCCCGAATCGCTTGGGTTCATTCGCATCAAGCTCACAATGGGCAAGGAGTCGCTCACCGCCCGGATCGAGGCGTCGAGCGATCAGGCACGGCGGTTGCTAGAGCAGACGTCCGAGACGCTCCGCGCTTCGCTGGAGGCGAAGGGATGGAGCGACCCGGAGGTGCATGTGCAGCTCCTGCGGGAGGCCGACCCGGCCCTCGACATGCTGAAGCGTCTGGAGCATCAGGGGGACCTTGAGCTCCAGCGACGAGCGGCGCAGGACGCGGCCGCGGAATCGAACAACGAAGGTGCGCGCGGCGGAGACCGCGGGCACCGAGAAGATCGGTCGTCGCTCGACGGCTCGCCAGATGACCATGGCGACGCCACCGACTCGATCGAGGAAGCCGGCGGGCCGCTGCTCATCGACTGGGCACGCGGCGTAGACACGTTCGCCTGAACTCGCGGAGACACGCATGTCCAGCATCGGGTCAATCTCCGGGCTCTCCAACCCCGCGGCACAGCCCAACGCGTTCAGCGACCTCACGAGCGAGGAGTTCGTGAAGATCATGTTCACGGAACTGGCGAACCAGGACCCGCTCAAGCCCAACGACTCCGCCGCGTTGCTCGAGCAGATGTCCAGCCTGCGCAGCATCCAGTCGGACATCGATCTTTCGAACAAGCTCGACGCGATGGTATCGCAGAACCAGCTCGCGTCCGCGGGCGCGTTGATCGGCAAGTACGTCTCGGGAATCAGCACGGCGAACCTGCGCGTCGAGGGCTCGGTTGTGAGCATCTCGCGGACGACGGACGGGCCGGTGCTGAACCTGAGCAATGGCTACCGCGTTCCCTTCGACAACGTGGACGAGATGATCGACCCCGCGCTGCTCGAGGACGATCAGTCCGAGGGCTGAACCGAGTGAGGCACGTGCCGGGCGGAGCCCGGGTGCAGCAAGGGCTTCGTGCCGGTGGAGTCCGGACGTGAAGCAGCGGAGCGGCGACGACGCATGACCACGGACGCATCACTCTTCCTCAGGCAGCTCGGCCAGGCCGCGCCCGCCGCGCGTGTCGCGGGCGCGCCGCAAGGCCCGGCCGTGCAGGCCGGCGAGTTCGCCGATCTCCTGCAGAGTGCACGCGACGGCACGCTCGTGAGCAACCGGCCGGTCACCGTCGCCCAGAACGCCAAGCTGACGCTGAGCGACGACCAGCTCGCGCGGCTGTCGCTCGCGGCGGACCGGGCAGAGGCGTCGGGCCTGCGCCGCGCGCTAGTTACGATCGATGAGCAGCGCGTCGTGCTCGACGTTCAGAATCGCACCGTCGAGCCCGCGACAAGCGAGAACGGCGTGCTGGAAGGGATCGACGGTGTCATCGACCTCGCCGGCGCGCTCATCCCGGAGTCGGAGAAGACGTTCACCGTCCAGCCGCCCGCGCACCTTGAGAACCCGTCGCTGGCGCGCCTGCTCGCGCGTCAGAACGAGAAGGCCGCCTGATCCTGACCCGCCGGCGCGCACTTTCGCCGGTTGCCGAAAGGAGTTTGTCCGATGGCCTCGACCACCGCCATGTTCACAGGCCTGTCCGGCCTGAACGCCAACGCCCGCAACCTCGACGTCATCGGCAACAACATCGCCAACGTCAACACGACCGCGTTCAAGGGCAGCCGCATGCTCTTCGGGACGCAGTTCTCCCGTACGCTCTCGATGGGCAGCGAGCCCAGCGCGGTGTTCGGCGGCACCAACCCGACGCAGATCGGCCTGGGCGTCGCCATTGCCGGGACCCAGCGCGACTTCTCGGGCGGGGCGATTTCTGCGACCGGGGACGCGCGCGATCTCGCGCTCGAGGGCGACGGGTTCTTCATGGTCCGCCGCGGCGACGCGACGTTCTACACCCGCGCGGGCGCGTTCCGGCAGAACGAGCTGAACCAGTTGACCAATGTCTCGGGCGAGCGCCTCCAAGGCTACGGCGTCGATTCGGAGTTCAACATCGACACCTCGTCCGTCGGTGACATCAGCATCCCGATCGGCACGCTCACCCTCGCGCAGGCTACGAGCACCGTGCGGTTCGCCGGCAACCTCAACTCGAACGGGAACGTGGCCTCGCAGGGCTCACGCTTCGACCTCGCCGCCCTCGGCCTGCTGGGTTCCGCAACCCCGCCCGGCCCGGGCAACGTGCTCGAACTCACCTCGCTTTTGACCGAGATCGAGGACGCGTCGAACCCCGGCAGCCCGCTGTTCGCCGCCGGACAGCGCATCGAGCTGCAGGATGCGCACCGCGGCTCCAGCCTGATCCCCACCGAGACGCTCGACATCGGCGCGGCGACAACCGTGCAGGACCTGATCGATTTCCTGAACCAGTCCCTCGGGATCCAGACCGGCGGCGGCGCGAACCCCGACGGCTACACGCCCGGCGTCTCGCTGGACACCACCACCGGCGTCATCACGATCGTCGGCAACACCGGCTCGGTGAACGAGCTCGAGATCGGCACGTCCGACCTGCGCGTGGTGGACGCCAACGGCACGCCGGTCTCATCGCCGTTCGGGCCGGAGCGCATGGCCGCGGCTGATGGCGAGTCGGTCCGCACGAGCTTCGTCGTGTTCGATTCGCTCGGCACGCCGCTGACGGTCTCGCTGTCGCTGGTGCTCGAGGGCAAGACCAACGCGGGGACGACGTGGCGCTATTTCGCGGATTCCGCGGACGACACGGACCTCTCGACAGCGCTCGCGACAGGCACCGTCAGCTTCGACACGTCCGGCCGGCTCGCCGGCTCGCCGACGTTCCCGATCCGAATCGACCGGCAGAACACCGGCGCCGACACGCCGCTGGTGATCGACGTCGCGCTGTCATCCGCATCGGACAACGTGACCGCGCTGGCCGATGTCGCGTCGCAAATCGCGGCAACCTTCCAGGACGGCTCGCCCCGCGGCACGCTCGCCAACTATGCGGTCGGCGCAGACGGCGTCATCACCGGCGCGTTCACCAACGGCCTGACCCGACCGCTCGGCCAGGTCGTGCTCGCGACGTTCAGCAACAACGATGGGCTTGTCGAGGTTGGGTCGAACCTGTTCACGACAGGGCCCAACAGCGGCACGCCGCAGACCAAGGTGCCGACTACTCTCGGCGCGGGCCGCGTCATCGGCGGCGCGCTGGAACTGTCGAATGTCGACCTGTCCCAGGAGTTCATCAACCTCATCCTGGCCTCGACCGGTTACTCGGCATCGTCACGTGTCATCACGACGACCGACCAGTTGATGCAGCAGTTGCTGGTCCTCGGCCGCTGAGTCTCCGTCAAGCTTCCGGCTCCGCGCTCCGATAAACACCGGTTGAAGGGGTGGCGGACTCAGCGCAGGAGGCGACGGATGCTTCTTCTCGCCGCGGACATCATGCCCGCACTCGTGACCTGGCTCTCTAAGGTCCCGGATGTCCTCATCGTCCTGCTCTGCTGTGTCGGCGCGTGTTTGGCCGCGTTCCCGGTCGCCCGCGCGACCGGTCTCGTCGGCGTGCTCGCCTCGCGCGAGAAGCGAATCCAGGATCAGCTCGACGCCCTCGCTAAGGGTTGTTCCGAACTTGCATGCAAGGACGCATCGGCGGCCGAAACGGTGCGGTTGCTTCCTCGCCCGTTCCGGGCAGTCCACAGCCTGCTTTCCAATATCCTTCAGCGCGGGCTTCCTGCGCACGAGGTCTTCGCCGCGGCGTCCACTGAAGTGGATCAGTGGGTCCAGAAGCGCTCCGAGAATCGGACCGCGATCCTTCAGGTCTGCCGAGCGGGGCCGGCGATCGCCTTGGGGACTTCCCTCGGTGCGATCACACTGATGGGCGAGGTCTGGGCAAACCCGGCGACGATGAGCTCCGGGGCGGCGCTCGGCGTCGGGCTGCTTGTGCTTGCCGGTGTAGTCGCGCTCTCGGTGTTCTCCTCGGTCACGATCTGGCTGGAAGCGGCGGAGCGGGCGGACCACCTGGCTTCGGGGGTGGTGGTCGAGGCCGCGCGGATGCTGGCGGCGGGCGCGAGCGCGGCGGAAGTCGCGCGCAGGACCACCCTGATTCTGCGGCCGAGAACCGAAACAGCGCCGAGCGAGCCGCTGCGTCAGGCGGCATAAGTAGACAGAGGCGGGCGGCTTCTCTGCCCGTTCTGGTGGCAACCCTCAAACCGGTGGTGACGCGGGCCGATATGGACTCGGCAGTCCGTTCGTCCATACGCGCAGAACTTGCCGAGGCAATCCCCCATGGCCGACAAGCCAAAGGCACCCGAAGCCACCGCCGAGACCGCGGCCCCGCCCGCGAAGAAGCTCCCGATCAAGACGCTCGCCGTCGTGGCGGTGCTGATGGCCATCGAGGCCGCGGCGGTCGTGTTCGCGATGGGCATGCTCGGGCCGAGCACGTCCCATGCGCACACCGAGACCGAGGAGCTGACCGACGACACCTCCGAAGAGACGACCGAGATCGAGGTGATGGACGAGAAGTTCCAGAACCTCTCGACTGGCCGCGTGTGGGTGTGGGACATCTCAGTGTTCCTGCAGGTGAAGAACAAGAACGCCGAGGCGGTGCAAGCGGTGCTCGATCAGCGGAAGGCCGAGATCAGCGAGGGTCTGGGGCAGATTGTCAGCCGCGCCCAGCACGCGCAGCTCAAGGAGCCGGAGCGGCAGACGCTGATCCGGCAGATCGGCGCGTTCCTCGAGCGGATCCGCGGCCTGACGGACGCGGACGGCAAGCCCCTGATCGAGCGGGTGATGATCCCCAAATGCCGCGGTTTCCCCTCTGATTTCTGATCCATGGTGGCGGGCTCGCAACTTTTGCGCGGGCTGCGAACTCGGCCGGTGGTTCTTGCGCCAAATGTGAGGGTTGCGGCGTTGCTCCGCCGATGCAGGCACCGTGCGCGGCGGAGGGTCGATGACTCTTCGCGTCGCGAGGGTCAGGAGGACCGATGGACGCTGAGCAACCACAGGCCGGGGCCGGCGGCGAACCGCAAACGTCGCCCGAGCAGATCAAGGCTGCGGAAGCGGCGATCGCCGAGGCCCGGACCAAGAACGGTGCGCCGCCAAGCTCGTTGAACCTGCCGGACTTTTCGCCCAAGGCCGCCGCCGAGAAGCCGGAGGGCATCGACCTGCTGGCGGACGTGAACCTGCAGGTGAAGATCGAGCTCGGCCGCACACGCATGCTGGTCGAGGACGTGCTCCGCCTGGGCGAGGGATCGGTGGTCGAACTCGACAAGCTCGCGGGCGACCCGGTGGATGTCTATGTGAACGACCGGCGCGTTGCGCGGGGCGAGGTGCTCGTCCTGAACGACAACTTCTGCGTCCGCATCAATGAGATTCTCGCGCCTGTGGGGCGCGACGGGTAAGGGCAGGTTTTCGCGCGCCGGCGGCGGAGTCCGCTGGTTCATTGGCACGCCAGGAAGGCACACGTGCAGCGCATCAAGTTCGTCAAAATGAGAACTGGTCTTTCGTGCGCACGCGCAGTCGTCGTCGCGTTGGTTGTTCTGTCCTGCGCATCCGCGTATGCGCAGGAGCACATGCTTGTGCCGCCGCCCGTCACCGCGGCGGACGATGAGGGGGCGCAGAAGCCGGTGAACGACCGTCGGCCGCGGCCGCTTGGGGCCCCGTCGGGCCCTTCGCGGGCGCATGATGGAGATGGGCGCGAGGGTGAGGCCGTTGCTCCGCCAACGTCGGCACGCGGGTCGACCGCGCAGACGCTGGCGTCATTGGGGATGGTGCTCGGGCTGATCCTTGCGGTGGGCGCGGGCTTCAAGAAGCTGATGCGATCGAAGAACGGACTGGCGGGCGCGCTGAATGCGATGGGCGCATCGCCGAGCCCCGCGGGGATCCTGGAGGTCCTCGGTCGCTATCCCATGTCGCGCGGCACATCGCTCGTGCTGCTGAAGGTGGATCGGCGCGTGCTCCTGATCGCGCAGGGCACCGCGGGCCTGCGTGTCCGCGGCGGAAGTCCGCCCCCCGTCACGCTTTGCGAGATCACCGATCCGGACGATGTCGCGTCGATCATGATCAAGGTCAACGAGGCGGAGGGGCGGTCGATCGGCGCGACGTTCCGCCAGGCCCTCGCGGGCTTCGAGCGGCAGCACGACAGCGTGATCGAGGAGCCGCGGCCGGGATTGCTGGGACGGCTCATCCGGCGCAATGCGTCCGGTGACCGGGCGGAGCTGCTCGACGAGCGATCGGTGATCACGGCGGATGACCCGCTCCGGCTTCGCGACTTCGAGCGGCGGAGCGACGCAGTCGGGTCGCTTCGGTCCAGCGTCAGCCGCCTGCGATCGGGGGGTGGGCGATGAGTCGTGTGCTGCTCGTGGTTGCGGCGCTGGTGTGCCTGCTTGCGGCGGGGCCGGCATTGGCGCAGGAGGTCTACGGGCCGGGCGCGGCGACGCCCACGGTCGAGGAGACCGCCGATCTCGGATCGATCAACCCGTTGAGCATCGTGGCGGGCGCGGGCGAGCTGATCGGCTCGGGGACATCTGGGCGCGGCGGCGAGCGTGGGGGGCTCTCGGGGCCGATCAACGTCATCCTGCTGCTGACGGTGCTGACGCTGGTGCCGTCGATCCTGCTGATGACGACGTGCTTCGTGCGGATCATCGTGGTGCTGGGGCTGCTGAAGCAGGCGATCGGCACGCAATCGCTGCCGCCTCCGCAGGTGATCGTCGGGCTTGCGCTGTTCATGACGCTGCTGGTCATGGCGCCGACCTTTGACCGTGTGCACGCCGAGGCGATCGTTCCGTACTCGAACGGCGAGGTCCGGGACTACGACGAGCTGTGGTCGCGGGCGCGTCAGCCGATGCGTGACTTCATGTTTGCGCAGATCGACGCGACGGGGAACTGGTCGAGTGTGTACATG
>JAEYNG010000002.1 GCA_023412695.1 Planctomycetota bacterium
CCCCGCCGCCACCGCCCTCCATCCCGCCCTGCATCTGCGTCATCATGCGGTTGCCGTAGTTCCGGCCCCACCACCCGTACTGCTGCGTCTGCGAACCCGCCGTGATGATCCGCGTGATCCGCAGGTCCAGCGATTCCGCAAGCACCTGCGCCTTGCGCCGCGCCGCCTGCGTCGCCAGCCGGATCGCCTCCTCGCGGGCCTCGATCGCCTCGCGGATCTGGAACTCCACGCCGTCGACGCCGGTCGCGCCCGCGCCGATCGCCGCGTCCAGCACCCGTGCGACCGATTCGACATCGGTTGTGCGGACCCGTAGCGACATGTCCGCGCGGTAGCCGACCAAGACGTCCCGCGGGTGATCGTTGTCATTGCGATGCGTGTACTGCGGCCAGAGGTTCACCGCCCCGGTCTGCAGCTCCACGCCCGGCAGCGCGAGCTTCCCGACCGCGTCGATGACGTTCCTCATCGCGTCGCTCGTCGCACGCTGCGCGTTCGCCGCCACCTTGTCCGTGTTCGATACCGACAGGTTGATGTCCACAAAGTCCGGCTTGCGGTACACCCGCGCGGTCCCATTCACCGCGATGGTCGTGCCCTCCTGCGCGCCCGCCCCCGCCGCGGCCGCGCCCCCACCGCCCGACACCTGCCCGGGCGCGAGCGAGGCAGCCGCAACCAGCCCGCCCGCACACACCGCGATCAGCAACGCCTTTGCCCCGGAAATACCCATGGTCCAGCCTTTCATTCAACCCGTGCGTCCCGCCGCGGATACGCCCGCCGCCGGTCCCGCACGTCCACAGTTGTACAGCCGCACCGCGCCCGCGGATGATCGCGAGTTGTTCCACGACAGAAAAACAGCGGGCGCTGGAGACTCCAGCCGCCCGCCGGTCATATGTGTGTCAACGGCCGGCACCCCGTGCCGGCATTGTTCAGCCGCGCCGTCGCCGCATCGCCGTCAAGCCGCCGATGCCCAGCAGCGCCGCCGCGCCCGGCGACGGCACAAGGAACCCGCGGATCTCCCCGCCCGTGAACATCGTCGAGTGCACGTTCAGGTACGCCGTCCCGTTCGCCAGGCTCTGCGCAAAGAACGCCTCGGCGCTGGCGACGGTCCCGCCGTGCGCAGTGATGAACGCCGGGTTCCAGCTCGATGCCAGGCTCGTGTCGAACGTCATGTCGTACGAGCCCGACGTCACGCCGCCGGGGAACCCGGGGAATGTCGGCACCGGTGTCGCCACCATCGC
Organism: Planctomycetota bacterium; assembly: GCA_023412695.1. Classification (GTDB taxonomy): domain Bacteria; phylum Planctomycetota; class Phycisphaerae; order Phycisphaerales; family UBA1924; genus JAHBXL01. Next base: position 1,233 of record JAEYNG010000002.1, read on the forward strand.
CGTCCCCATGAACGGCATCTCGGTCGCGCTGTGGATATGACAATTCGTTGTCGGAGCAAGCAGCCCGCTGAACGTCACCTGCACACGCATCGTGTGCGCTTCAAGATCGAAATCGACCTGCGTGAACCCCGTCCCCGGAGATTCATTCGGCTCGGCCTCGGCCGCCCCGCTGAGCGTCGCGGTGTACGTGATCACCTCGCCCTGCGCCGCGCCCGCGATGCTCATCGCCGCCGCGATCGCCGCCCCGGCCACGCTCCTCTTCAAGCACTCGCTGTTCATGAACGGTCCTCCCCGCCTGCTGGTAGACAGGCGACTGTCCCCGCCCCGGCCCGATACAGAGCATGTCGCAAGTTCGCGTCCATGCAGCACGACCGGCGGGTTTACGCGCGATTTCTTCAACGATTCTCAACGCGGGCGCGGTGCATGAATGAACCTTTACTCACGCTGGCCGCTCATCGCCGCGCACGAAAAGGCCCGCGGGGACAGAAGCGTCCCGCGGGCCGGAGTTCAAACACCGCGTGTCAGCGGCTCACTTCGCCGGCGCTGCGCCGGTCTTCGGCGTGTCCACCGCCTTGTCATCGACCTGCTCGACCGTCGTCTTCGAATCCACCTTCTGCGACATCTTCATCTTCTGACCGCCCGCATCGACGTTGATGTCCATCGTCATGCTGCTGTTCAGCACGTACTTCAGCATCTGGCCGCGCGCGTGATCGAACCACATCTCGCCCGTGCCCTTGCCGTCCTTGATCGAGGCGGTCATGCCCGGGAACATCCCCGCGGGCTGCTCGCCTTCCTTGAGAGGCACCTGAGCCATCGTCATCGCGACGTCGATCCTCGCCGCGGGCGCGCCGTTCATCTTCTCGACGCCCTTGAGCGTAAAGTCGCTCGTGCTCTTCAGCTTCCCGATCATCGGCATCGGGATCTCGATCACGCTCTGCCACGTCTCACCCACCTTCGTGTCCCGCGCCGGCAGCGCCGCGGCCGACTGGCCGAACATCTGCTTCACCTGCTCCTCGGTGAACATCTGCTCCACCTGCGCGCCCGCCATCTCGCCGCCGGGCGTGCCCTCCAGCGACTTGCGCATCTTCTCCTTCAGCTTCTCGATCCCGCGGACCTCGCGAATCTTCCCATCCGGGCCCATCACGAACACGATCGGCTCATTGAGCATCGTGGTCATCGCCTGCACGGCCGGGTGGTTCCCGTCGCCCTGCTCGGGCTTGGCGGTGTCGTACGTCACCTTGCCCTGCATCGGCATCTCCATCTCGACCTGCATCGCCTCGGTGACATACTCGAGCGTCGCCGCGCCGTCCTCGGCGACGCTCTGCACAGTCGTGCGGACCGTCATCACCTGCTTCTGCTTGCTCGACATCGCGCCCATCGGGCCGTCGCCGGTCGAGTTGGTCTCCTGCGTCACGCGCTGCCGCAGCACCTGCCCCTGCTCCCACTTGTACCGAAGCGGTACGCTCTCCTGCGCCATCGCGCTCGGCGTCGCGGCGAATACCGCCGCCACCGCCACGCCCGCCGCTGCGCCAACCCGCCGCATCCTGTTCATCAGCTTCATCGTCTGTGTCTCCGGCGGCCCGCGCCGCAATGGGTGTCCCGCCGCGAGCGTCCCCCGCCGCGGCCGGCCAATGCTAAACCCCCAACCGCCCGCGTCCCGACCCAACCCGCCCGCCCAAGCGAGTTGCGTCCGCCCCGCCGGCCGGAGTATCATCACCCCTGCCGCGGGCGTAGTTCAGCGGTAGAACGTCAGCTTCCCAAGCTGA
>JAEYNG010000019.1 GCA_023412695.1 Planctomycetota bacterium
GGCCTGCGCCGACGATGGCGACGTCTACGTGTTCTTTCGCGACTGGGGTGGTGCTGCCCATTGCGGGGTGGCGCGAGTGCGCCGGCCAACATCAAGCGGAGAGGGGGGGATTCGAACCCCCGATGAGGACGAGCCCCATACCGGTTTTCGAGACCGGCGCGTTCAACCACTCTGCCACCTCTCCGGGTGGGGGAAGGCAATGTTTGGGCGGCGCGGGCTGAAGGTCAAACTTTGCGATCAGGAACGGGGTGCGATTCGGGGTTCGAGCGAGTGGATGTTTGCCCAAAAGTACAAGCCCCCGGCCTTGACGGCTGGGGGCTGTAGGTTGCTGGATGGGCGCGGCGATTACTGCTTCTTGTCGTCCTTGACCTCGAACTCGGCGTCGATGACATCGTCACCCCCGCCTCCCCCACCGCCGGCTTGACGCGGGCCCTCGCTTGCCCCGGCCGCGGCCCCGCCCGGGGCGGATTGCGCAGCGCCGGCGGTCTTGGCGGCCTCGGCCTCGTAGACGGCCTTGCCGAGCTCCATAGAGACGGTTTCGAGCTCCTTGAGGCCGCGCTCGATCGGCTCCTTCTCCTCGCCCTTGATGGCGGTCTCGAGGGTGGAGAGGGCCTGCTCGATCTTGGTGCGGGTCTCTGGGGAGACCTTGCCGCCGTGCTCCTCGAGGCTCTTGCGGGTCTGGAGGACCACCGCGTCGGCGCGGTTCTTCAGGTCGACGACCTCGCGCCGCTTCTTGTCCTCGGCGGCGTGGAGTTCCGCGTCCTTCTTCATCCGCTCGATCTCGTCCTTGTCGAGACCGCCGGAGTTGGTGATCTTGATGTCGGCCTTCTTGCCGGTGCCCTTGTCCGCGGCGGTCACGGTCAGGATGCCGTTGGCGTCGAGGGAGAACTCGACCTCGATCTGCGGCATGCCGCGGGGCGCGGGCGCGATGCCGGGGAGCTCGAACTGTCCGAGCGTGCGGTTGTCCTTGGCGAACTCGCGCTCGCCCTGGAGGACATGGATCTGCACGCTGGGCTGGTTATCGCTCGCCGTCGAGAAGACTTCCTTCTTGCTCGTCGGGATCGTGGTGTTCTTGGGGATCAGCGGGGTCATGACGCCGCCGAGAGTCTCGACGCCGAGCGAGAGCGGTGTGACGTCGAGCAGGAGGATGTTCTTGACGTCGCCCTGGAGCACGCCGCCCTGGACCGCCGCGCCGATCGCGACGACCTCGTCGGGGTTGACGGACTTGTTGGGTTCCTTGCCAAAGATCTCCTTGGCGATCTGCTGGGCGCGGGGCATGCGCGTCGAGCCGCCGACGAGGACAACCTCGTTGATCCGGCTTGCATCGATCTTGGCGTCCTTGAGGGCTTGGAGGCACGGGGCCTTGAGCCGCTCGAAGAGGTCATTGGTGAGCGACTCGAACTTCGCGCGGGTGATGGAGACCTGCAGGTGCTTCGGGCCGGTCTGGTCCGCGGTGATGAACGGCAGGTTCACCGCCGTCTCCTGCATGGTCGAGAGCTCGATCTTGGCCTTCTCGGCCGCCTCCTTGAGGCGCTGGAGCGCCATCGGGTCCTTGCGGATGTCGATGCCTTCCTTCTTGCGGAACTCCTCGGCGATGAAGTCGATCAGGCGCTGGTCCCAGTCGTCGCCGCCGAGGTGCGTGTCGCCGTTGGTGCTGAGCACCTCGAAGACGCCGTCGCCGATGTCGAGGATCGACACGTCGAACGTGCCGCCGCCGAGATCGAAGACCGCGATCTTCTCGTTCTTCTTCTTGTCGAGGCCGTAGGCGAGCGCGGCGGCCGTGGGCTCGTTGATGATGCGCTCGACCTTGAGACCGGCGATCTCGCCGGCGGCCTTGGGCGCCTGGCGCGGGGCGGCGTTGAAGTAGGCGGGCACCGTGATAACCGCGCGCTCAACCTTCTCGCCGAGGTAGTCCTCGGCGGTCTTCTTCAGGTCCTGGAGGATGAAGGCAGAGATCTGCTGGGGCGTGAACTCGCCCTGGTTGACCTTCACCTTGACGAACTCGTTCGACCCGCCGGTGACGGCGTAGGGGACGAGCTTTTCCTCAGACTCCACCTCGGTGTGACGGCGGCCCATGAACCGCTTGATGGAGAAGATCGTGTTCTTGGGGTTGGTCACCTGCTGGTGCTTCGCGGGCTGCCCGACGAGCCGCTCCCCCTTATCGGTGAAGCCCACGACGGACGGCGTCGTCCGCGAGCCCGAGGCGTTGATGAGCACCTTGGGGCTGCCACCTTCCATCACGGCCACGCACGAGTTGGTGGTGCCGAGGTCGATGCCGATGGTCTTGGACATGAATATCTCCTTCCAATCCCACCCAAACAGGCAGGGGAATGTCAGATCAATGGTGTCTGGAAGTCCATGGCAAGGCCGATGCCAGTCCCGTGCGGCCCGAACCCCCTCAATGAAGGCCGTGTACGCTGTCGATCCTGCAGCGGGAGGCCCAATCTTCCTGTAACGTGCCCAGACGGCTGCCAGTTCGGCAGGTCTCGTTCCGAGTGGCCGGTCCGCGCCTTCGTACCGGCGGGCGGAGCCTTGCGATTCGATTCCAGCTTTCCCCTTTTCTCAGGAGGCAGCGATGCGCATGTCCGCACTCTTGGTCGTTCTGACGGCGGCGGTGATCGTCCAGCCGGGTTGCTGCCGAACGTGTTCTTCGGAGACGGCGACGCTGATGGAAACCCTTGATGTCGCATCGGCGATCGGGAACGCCCGGCACCTGGCTCAGTGGTCCGAGCAGAGTCTTGAGCGCGCGGCCGTTGAAGACGGGGACAAGGCCGACATGCGGGCCCGCATCCAGATCTTGGCTGCACATGCAGACAAGCTGGCCGATGCGCTGGATCGCTTCGATGAGACCGGCAGGACCAACACAAGCATCACGCTGGACAATCTCAAGATTCGCGGCCGCGCACTCGAGGCCGAGACGCAGACGGTGCAACGGGAATGGGCTGTGTGGACGGTGCGTCACGGGATGAAGAAGCCGGAGGAGGTCTTCGAGTTCACGGATGTCAGGGAACTCGTAGAAGCGGGCCGCAAGTAACTCAACAGCTATCGCCTAGACTCGGCGGATGACCAAGCCCCCTCCGACCGGTCCAGGGAGAAAGCCCGCAACGACGCGTGAGTCTGGAGATGCTGCTTCCGCCCCGGCGACGCTTGCGGCACTTGCGCCGCTTGAAGCGACGGCGGAGTTCACGAGGCTTGCGGCGGAGCTGGGTATCGAGTTTGAGCCGGGGGATGTCGAGCGGCTGGGCCGATTCCTGGCGGTGCTGCTCGAAACAAACAGGACAACAAACCTGACGGCGATCACGGACCCCGCGCAGGCGTGGGTCAAGCATGTTTTCGACTCGCTGACGCTGGTGCCGGTGCTGTCGTCGGTCGAGCCCGATCCGGATACGGGGGCGAAGCATCTGCGGGTCATCGACATCGGCTCGGGCGGGGGTGTTCCGGCGATCCCGCTGGCGATCGTCATGCCCGAGGTGCGGTTCACGCTTCTCGAGGCGACGGGGAAGAAGGTGGAGTATCTGCGGTCCGCCGCCGCCGCGCTGCAGCTGAAGAACGTCGAGGTGGTGCAGGGACGGGCGGAGACAGTGGCGCACTATCGCGGGAGCAAGACGGACGGTCGGATCAACGCGCGTCGGGAGGTGTATGACGTCGCGATGTGCCGCGCGGTCGGGCACCTCGCGGTGATCGCGGAGCTGCTCGGAGCGTTTGTCCGCCAAGGCGGGTTTGTCGTGGCGGTGAAGGGGGCGAAGGCGGAGGAGGAGTTGGCTGCCGCGGGGAAGGCGATGTCCACGATGGGCCTTCGGCACGTTGAGACCGTTCCGACTCCTACAGGCCGGATTGTCGTGCTGGAAAAGACGATCGCCACGCCGCGGACGTACCCGAGAAAGGATGGCGAGCCGGCCCGTAAGCCGATAGGGATCGAGAAGTAGTCGGCGGGGGCGGGAACAGCGGGACGGGTCCACCGATGCTGCTCTATGCCACGCTCCTGCTGTGCTCGGCGCTCATCGGATTGCAGGTTTACCGCTATGACCTTTATGACCGGGAGCCGCCGCACGCGATCCTACTGACGCTGGTCGGCGGGGCGGTCGGACTGTGGGCGGCGGGGCTGGCGCAGATTGCGTTCATGAAATGGCTTGGCATCGCCGTCGGCGAGCACTTCAACACATGGATGGCGTTCGCGGCGGGGACGACGGAGGAACTGGCGAAGGTCTCGGTGGTCGGCTTGGTGGCGATCCTCCGCCCGCGGTGGTTCAATGACCCGCTGGATGGGGCGATCTACGGGGCGTTCGCGGGGCTCGGTGCGGCGATTTATGAATCGGTGATGCACCTTGGCTTCCCGGAATGGGACAAGCTGCCGGCGTTCCTCCCGGCCGCGGAACCGATCCGGCTGATGGGGCACCTGATCATGGGCGGGATCGGCGGATTCGGGGTGGGCTTCGTACGCGCGCAGACCGGCGGCTGGGCGGGAGTTCGCGGCTGGATTGCACTGGGGGCGTGTCTGGCGGGGGCGATGGTCTTGCATGTTGCCTGGGATGTCGTGGCGTTTGACGCGGCGGACAGGGGCCGGATGCTGCCGTGGCACACGACGGCGTCGATCGTCATGATGCTGGCGGGGATGTTCGCGTTCCGCATGCTTGTGCGGGCCGGCTCGGAACATTCACGCGTGCATGTGGGACGTCTCCGCGCGGAAGAAGTCGGCGGTCACTACGATCCGATCCAGTGACCTCCGCAGAACTGCTCGAACGGATTCTGGCTGACGACGGGCCGATCGCCCGCGCGTTGATCTCGTCCGGCGTGGCGTTCGAGCACCGGCCGGAGCAGGGCGTGATGGCGCGGGCGGTGATGGAGGCGATGGAGTCGCGGTCGCGGCTGCTGGCGGAGGCGGGGACGGGCGTCGGTAAGAGCTTTGCCTATCTCGTGCCGGCGATCGTTCGCGCCGTGCTGCACAACGAGACGGTGGTCGTGGCGACGGCGACGATCTCGCTGCAGGAGCAGCTCATCCAGAAGGACATCCCGCTGCTGCAGGAGACGCTTGCACAGTGGAACCT
>JAEYNG010000079.1 GCA_023412695.1 Planctomycetota bacterium
ATCTGTTACAGTAGAAGAAGGATGGGTGGGGGAGGCCGCCGTACGGCAATGGGACGGGGGGTAAGGTTGGGTGGAGGTGCTGCCTGTGAAGGCAGGACCGGGATGCGGTACCCTCCCCGACCCAAAACCAATTCCGCTTTCGGTAGACTCGGTGCTTTGGGGAAATGGAGCCCGACATGATCAATAGGACGAGCGAGCACCTCATGGGTCGGTTGTTTGGCCGCAAGCCCGGCAATAGCGCGGCGTCGATCGCGCGGCGAGCCGGCAGGCTGGTGCGGGGTTCAACTTTTGAGGCGCTCGAGAATCGCGTCCTGCTGGGCGTTGATCAGCCGGGCTTCCCGACGCCGTGGGTGCCGGGGACTGGGCAGCTGGTCGCGCTGATGGCGGGGGCGGCGGACGACCCGGCGAACGGCCGCGGGAGCGCGACGGGGACGATCTCGTCGGCGAGCGACGACGACATGTTCCGGTTCGTGATGCCGGGCGCGCCGGGCACGCGGGACTTCGTGAGCGTGCTGGCGGACACGGTCGGGGTTGCCTCGACGCTCGACTCGTACGTGCAGGTGTACAACAACTCGGGGCAGCTGATCGCGACGGGCGCGCACAACGGCGTGCTGAGCTCGACGGCCCCGCGGGTGGCGAGCGACGGCTGGGCGGGGTTCGTGGGCGAGGGCGGGATGACGTATTACATCCGCGTCCGGACCCAGCAGGGCACGCTGGGCCAGGGGCGGACGGCGACGGGGGATTACACGCTGAAGATCGATGCGGCGTCGATCGAGATGCCGCTGGACACGGCGTTCAACCCTGACCCGGACAAGGGCCAGGACACGTTCGGCGAGGGCCGGATCGACGGCGAGCTGACGGAGCTGCAGGAAGACATCATCTACCGGGTGACGACGGGCTCGGGGGCGAACTGGGACTCGGTGGCGATCGGCAACGCGGTGGCGGAGGACTTTGCGGACCTGGACGTGCACCTGTCGGTGTACGACAGCGGCAACACGCTGGGGCAGGTGGTGCAGATCCGCGACGACCGGCAGGGCGGGCGGCTGACCAACGCGTACTTCGCGTTCCCCAGCCAGCCGGAGACGACGTACTTCTTCCGCGTGCGCGCGGACGAGCTGAGCGCGATGCGGCCGTCGCTGGGCACGTTCGTGCTGGCGGTGGACATGGCGGCGCTCGAGCTGGCGGTCGATCCGGTGACGCACCTGTCGGCCCCGTCGCGGCAGGACAACGTCTTTGGGCCGGACACGGGCGCGGTGGACGTGCCGGCGGGCACGGGGGCGAAGCTGTTCCAGTTCCAGGCCCAGGGCTCGGGGCTGACGTTTGTGACGGTCATCGGACAGATGTCGGGGCTGGTCCCCGCGCTGCCGGACCCGGCGATCCACATCTATAACAGCCAGGGCTTCGAGATCGCGTTCAACGACGACTTCAACGGCCTGACGCCGCAGCTCGAGGTGTCGCTGACGGGCGGCGAGACTTACTACGTCGTGGTCGAGGGCTTCGACCGCGCGGTCGACGGGGCGGTGCAGATCTTCATCGAGGCGAACCACACGTTCGGCCCGACGATCCCGGTTGATGATCACGGCGATTCGACGCCGGCGACGCAGCAGAACTTCCAGACCGCGACGCCGATCATCTTCGGCGCGCCGACGCTCTCGCCGTCGCTGGAGGGCAACCCGTCGAATCCGGTGCAGGATGTGAGTTTCTTCCAGGTCGGCAGCGCCCGCGGCCGCATCCATGATGCGGGTGACACGGACCTGTTCCAGTTTGTGCTGCCGGTGGACATGCTGGGCGAGTACGAGGGAGCCGACGGGAACCAGGGCTCGGCGCTGTACGTGGGCGGCAACTTTGCGGAGGCCTCCGGGCTGCCGACGGAGAACACGGCGATCTGGGACGCGGGGCAGTGGTGGTTCGGCGGGCCGGCGCTCGAGGCGAACGGCGCGATCGACGGGCACGTGCTGGCGATGACGCAGTGGGACCCGGACGGCTCCGGGCCGCTGGGAACAATCCTCGTCGCGGGCGGCGACTTCACGTTCACCGACGTCTTCACGATGGAGACGAGCACCAACATCGCGTTCAGGGTGTTCTCTGGGCTGCTGGGCCGGTGGATCTGGAGCCCGTTCATCGATTGGGACAACCAGGTGGGCCTGGTGAATGTCGACGGCCCGGTGTTCGCGCTGACGTCGTTTGACCTGAACATCACGCCGACCGCGGTCCGCTCCGAGCTGATCGTGGGCGGGCAGTTCACCGACGTCGCGGGCACGGCGGCGAGTAACGTCGCGGCGCTCACGTTCACCGGTGGCGGCGTCAATGTGGATGACATGGACGGGGGCGTGGCCGGCGCCGGCGCTGCGGTTCGGGCGCTGGCGGCGCACGATCCTGAGCAGGAGGAAGACCCCGACGACATGGGTCCGATGATGGCGCCCGACGACATGCCCGAGGGCCTGTACGTCGGCGGCACGTTCGCCACGGCGGGCGGGGCGCCGGCCAACAACATCGCGCGGTATGGCCGTATCGATTCGATGCCGGCGACCGCGAACTCGTGGGACCCGCTGGGCGAGAACGCGACCAACGGCGGCACGCTGGGCGTGACCGGCGGGCCGGTGCTCGCGCTGGCGTCGTTCGAGTTCACGTACACGGACACGATGGGCGCCGACGCGAGCGTCCAGGTGCTGGTGGTCGGCGGCGACTTCACGAATCGCGGCGGGCGTCTGGCGTTCTGGGACGCCTCGCGGCGTGACGGCGAGGGTGCGAACCGCTGGACGAACATGGGCTCGGCCGGTGCGGTGCGTGCGATGACCACGTGGTTCCCGCCGGACCCGCTGACCGGGGAGACCGGCAGCGACGAGGTGCTGGTGATCGCGGGCGACGGGTCGCTGGTCGACGGCGCGACGGGCCTGATGCGGTCCTGGGACGGCAACGCGGGCGCCGACGGTGCGCCGCCGATCGGCACGTTCGCCGACCTCCTTGTCAGCGACGAGGGCACCTACTTCTCGCTGGAGGCGTTCACCGACGACGAGCCGGCGAACGTCGGGCCGCAGGAGGTGCTGTACGTCGGCGGGACGTTCCGGGACGTCGACGGGGACCAGACGATCTTCACGGTCGCGAAGTTCGACCGCAACGTGCCGTGGGACCCCGCGTTCGGGTTCTCGTGGCAGGCGCTGGGCGCGGGCGTCGACGGCGAGTCGGCCGCGCCGCCGGCTCCGCTCGGCGCGCCGGGCGTGTTCGCGCTGTCGATGTTCGACGA
>JAEYNG010000084.1 GCA_023412695.1 Planctomycetota bacterium
GCATTGAACAAGGACGTTCCCGCCGAGCGGCAGCTTGCCGACGGCGGCGAGACCTGGCTCCGCCAGACCTTCGGCGAGGACGTCGTCAACCTCCTCGCCAGCAACCCCGACGCCCGGCTCAAGCTCGGCCCACGCGTGTGGGAGCTTGAATGGACCCTTGCTTCGCCCGTGCGCATCGGCGTCAAGGTCGTTGACGAGCACGGCATCGGCGACGTCGAAGAACGCAGCTTCACCCTCGACGTCCTGAAGGACAACGCCCCCACCGCCGTCGTCGTCAAGCCCGACCAGGACAAGTCCCTGCTGCCCACCGCAATCATCGAGCTCAGCGGCGAGGGGCGCGACGATGTCGGCCTCGCCTGGGTCTCGCTCGAACGCCAGCTCGCCCGCCGCCCGAAGGACTCCGAGGGCGGCGCGCCCGAGCCCGTCGCCCCGCCCGAGTCGATCCAGCGCATCGACGCCGCCTCGGCGCCCGGCGCAACCGACACCGCCCGCGCCCGCCAGCTCACCGTCACGACGACCCTCGACCTCTCCACCATGCAGCTCAAGACCGGCGACGAGGTGTGGATCACCGCGCTCGCCGCCGACGCCTTCGCCCTCGGCGATGAGCGTCACGAGCCGGTGCGCTCCCTCGTCCGCAAGCTCCGCATCATGTCGCGCAAGGACCTCATCGAGCAGCTCTGGTCGCAGCTCGGCGATGTCCGCCGCACCGCGATCGAGCTCGAGAAAGCCCAGCGCGAGCTGCAGCAGGCCTCCGGCCGCGCCGGCGAGCAGGCCGCCCGCCAGAGCGAGCGCCAGCAGGCGGGCATGACCGAGCGCCTCTCGCGCCAGCAGGAAGCCCTCCGCGCCATCCGCGAGCGCCTCGAAGAGAACGCCGTCGCCGAGCCCTCGCTCGAGGCCGTGCTCCGCCAGTCGCGCGAGAGCCTCGAACAGGCCGGCAAGAGCTCGCAGCAGGCCAGCCAGTCTCTCGCCCAGGCCGCGGAGCAGTCCGCCGGCAAGGACGCCAGCCCCGAGGCAGGCCAGCAGGAGCGCGCCGAGGCGCAGCAATCCCAGCAGGAGGTCCGCGACGAGCTCGCCGAGCTGATCGAGATGCTCGACCAGGGCCAGGACACCTGGGCCGCGCGCCGCTCCATCGAGCAGGCCCTCGAACGCCAGCGCGATCTGCAGCAGCGCACCGCCGAGGCCGGCCAGCGCACCACCGGCCGCAGCGCGGACCAGCTCACGCCGCAGGAACGCCAGGAGCTCAACCAGCTCGCGCAGGAACAACGCGAGCTCTCCGAGCAGACGCGCGAGGCCATCGAGGACATGCTCCAGCGCGAGCAGGAAATGCAGAAGAAGGACCCCGCGGCGGCCCAATCCATGTCCCAGGCCGCCCGTCGCGGCCAGCGCGAGCAGGTCCCCGAGCGCATGGAACAGGCCGCGCAGCAGGCCCAGCAGAACCAGACCAACAACGCCCAGCAGCAGCAGCAGCAGGCAATCGACTCGCTCGAGCAGATGCTCAGCGACCTCGACCAGACCGCCAGGAACCGCGACGAGGTCCTGCGCCGCGTGCTGGCCAGCCTCATGGAGTCCCTCGACGCGCTCATCGCCCAGCAGACCGCCGAGCTCGATGCCCTCGAGCGCGCCAAGGACACCGGCACTTTCGCCGGCCTCGACCGCTCCATGGCGCGCCTGCACGGCAATACCCTCGGCGTGCTCGAAGAGGCCAACAACGGCCCGCGCGAGCTCGCCCCCGTCGCACGCCTCATCGACGAGGCCGCGGCCGCACAGGTCGGCGCGATCACCGCCCTGCGCCACGATCCCGCGGATTCCGGCGAGGCGCAGACGCAGGAAGAGCAGAGCCTCGAGAAGCTCCGCGAGGCCCGCGCGCTCGCCGAGAAGCTCGACCGCGACGCGCAGCAGCGCGAGCAGAACCGCAAGAAGGCCGAGCTCAAAAAGAAGTACGCCGCCGCGCTCGCCCGCCAGCTCTCTCTGCGCGACTCCGCCCGCGACCTCGCCGGGCAGGAGCTCACGCGCCGCGTGCGCAACTCGGCCCGGCTCATCGGCGAGGACCAGCAGGCCCTCCGCGAAGAGCTCGCGAAGATGATCGAAGAGACCCGCGAGCTTGCCGAGGCCAAGGTCTTCGAGTTCGCGCACACGCGGCTCGACGAGCTCATGGCCGCCGCCGCGGACAAGCTCGGCCAGGGCGAGCCCGACAACTCGGTCACGCGCCGCCAGACCTCCGCCGCGCGCGTCCTGCAGTCGGTCATCGACGCGCTCGACTCATCGCGCCAGGACGATGAAGACTTCCGCGAGCAGGAACAGGCCCAGCAGGGTGGCGGCGGTGGCGGGCAGAGCGGTCAGCAGCCCCTCGTGCCGCCCGCGGCGGAGCTCAAGCTGCTTCGCTCGATGCAGCAGGAGGCGATCGAGATGACCCGCGCGGCGGAAGAAGCAGGCGACACGGACCGCGGGGCGATCGCCGACGATGCCGCGAAGCTGCAGGAGGGCATCGCGTCGCAGGCGCAAGGACTCTTGAACAAGCTGCAGGAACAGCAGCAGCAAGCGCCCGGCGGACAGGTGTCGCCATGAGTCAGATGTCGGATGTCGGAAGTGCGATGTCGGATGTGTGTGAGTCGTTGAATCGGTGTACACCATGAAGCGTCAACTCGTTCAACTGATCATGTTCGCGGGAATGAGCGTTGGCAGCATCGCCGCCGCCGCGCAGCAGTCGCCGCCAGCCGGCGACCCTGCGCCCAAAGAGCCCGCGCCGAAGGAGCCCGCGAGCACGCCGCCCGCGCAAAGCGCTGCGCCGGGCGCGTCCGAGCCCGACAAGCCCGCCACACCGCCCGACGATCTCCCCTCGCTCGATGACCTGCTCGGCACGGGCGGCGAGCGCGACGGCGACACCAAGCCCGACGACCCCAACAAGGAACCGCTGAAGAAACTGCTCTCCGGCGAGGAGCTGGGCCACGCCTTCCAGCAGGCCGTCGGCCTGATGAAGGACGCAGCGAAGCGCCTGTCGGGCGACAAGGACATCGGCCTGCAGACCCAGCGTGTGCAGGAAGACGCCCTGCGCAAGCTCGACGAGCTGATCAGCAGCCTCGACCGCCAGCAGCAACAGCAACAACAGCAGCAGCAACAACAGCAGAGCGACCAGGACCAGCAGAACCAGCCGCGACAGCGACAACAGCAACAGCAGTCGCAGCAGCAGGCCCAGCAGCAGTCGCAGACCAACGACCCGCAGGAGAGCATGGGGCCCGAGCTCCGCGAGGGGCAGCTCAACCCCGAGCTCGAAACCGCCCGGGCCGCGTGGGGCGCGCTGCCCGCGCGCATCCGCCAGATGCTCCTGCAGGGCTCGAGCGACCGCTTCAGCGCTCGCTACAACCGGCTCACGCAGGAGTATTACCGTCGGCTGGCCGAGGAGAGCTCCGGGAGCCGGGAGTAGGGTTCTGCAACACCGCGCGAGATCGCGCGTACGCGGGAGAGTGCCATGCAAGCCACAACGCGGCAGTTGCGACGAAGTGTGGGAGGCGCCTGCGCGCTGCTGCTTGTGTGCGCCGGCACCGCTCTGGCGCAGCCCGACGAACCCGCCGCGCAGCCCGGCGCGCCCGCAGGCGACGCCGCAGCGGAGAAGCGCTCCGAGGGCGACGACTCCGCCGAGAACAAGCCGCTCGAGAACGAGATCACCCCCGAGCTCGACGCCGCGATCCAGAAGGGTCTTGAGTACCTCGTCTCCGAGCAGAACGAGGACGGCTCCTTCGGCTCCGGCCGCTACGGCAAGAACATCGCCGTCACCGCGCTCTCGTGCATCGCGCTGCTCGGCGACGGCAACCTCCCCGGCCGCGGCCCCTACGGCAAGAACGTCGAGAAGGGCCTCGAGTTCGTCCTCAAGTGCTCGACCGAGACCGGCCTGCTCGCCGCGGACTCGACCAACGGCCCGATGTACGGGCACGGCTTCGCGACGCTCTTCCTCGGCGAGGTCTACGGCATGACCCAGGGCGGCGGCGAGACGACGTACTCCGCGCGCGTGCACGAGGCGCTGGTGAAGGCCTGCCGCCTGATCGAGCAGTCGCAGAACCCCGAGGGCGGCTGGCGCTACAACCCCGTGCCCTACGACGCCGACGTGTCGGTCACCATCTGCCAGATCATGGCGCTGCGCTCCGCCCGCAACGCGGGCATCGAGGTGCCCAAGGAAGTCATCGACAAGGCCGTCGAGTACGTCCGCCAGTGCCAGAACCCCGACGGCGGTTTCCGCTACCAGTTGAACCAGGGCTTCAGCGCGTGGCCGCGGAGCGCGGCGGGCGTCGCGAGCCTCTACTACGCCGGCATCTACAAGGACGAGGCCCTCGACAAGGGCGTCGAGTACCTCGCCACCACCGCCCTCCCGGGCGCGACGAACGCGCCCACGGCGCACTACTTCTACGGCCACTACTACGCCGTGCAAGCGATGTACCTCGCGGGCGGGCGGAGCTGGGCCGAGTGGTGGCCCGCCATCCGCAAGGAGCTGATCGAGCGCCAGCAGACCGACGGCTCATGGCCCGACGCGAGCGTCGGACCCGCCTACGGGACCGCGATGTCGCTCATCGTTCTCCAGATGCCCAACCGTCTGCGGCCGATAGTACAGAATTGAGCCGTACGCAGAGAGTGCACATGAGCGTGATTGCA
>JAEYNG010000109.1 GCA_023412695.1 Planctomycetota bacterium
CACCCTACCCTCGATGGAGCAGGTGGAGAAGGCGGTCACGTCGATGCTGCGCCCGGGCATGGTGCTGGACATGCTCACGAGCTTCACCGCCTACGCCACGCACAAGGGCAAGCAGCGAATCAAGATCATCGCCCGCTACCAGCAGGTCGACGGCGTGAACAAGATCGTCGACCGCGTCATCGCCGGCAAGCCCCGCAAGGGCCTGATCTGGCATTTCCAGGGCTCGGGCAAGTCGCTGCTCATGCTCTTCGCCGCCCGCAAGCTCCGCTTGCACCCGGCGCTCAAGAACCCGACGGTGCTCGTGGTGGTGGACCGCATCGACCTCGACAGCCAGATCAGCGGCACGTTCTACGCCGCGGACATGGCGAACCTCGTCCGCACCGAGAGCCGCAAGGAGCTCGGAGACCTGCTGGCCAAGGACGCCAGGAAGGTCATCATCACGACCATCCACAAGTTCGCCGAGGCTGACGGCGTCCTGAACAAGCGGGACAACATCATCGTCATGGTCGATGAGGCGCACCGCACGCAGGAGGGCGACCTCGGGCGCAAGATGCGGGACGCCCTGCCCAACGCGTTCCTGTTCGGCCTCACAGGCACACCGATCAACCGGGCCGACCGAAACACGTTCTACGCCTTCGGCGCGGACGAGGACGAGAACGGTTACATGAGCCGGTACGGGCTGGACGACTCGCTCCGCGACGGCGCGACCAAGCCCCTGCACTTCGAGCCGCGCCTCGTCAACCTTCACATCGACCAGAAGGCGATCGAGGAGGCGTACAAAGAACTGACCGCCGGGCTGACCAATGATGACCGCGATAAGCTCGGCAAGGCCGCCGCGAAGATGGCCGTGCTCGTGAAGGCCCCAGCGCGCATCGCCGCCATCTGTGCCGACATCGCCCAGCATTTCCAAGAGAAGGTCGCCCCGAACGGCTTCGGCGCACAGGTGGTGACCTTCGACCGCGAGAGCTGTGTCCTGTATAAGAAGGAACTGGACAAGCACCTGCCGCCGGAGGTGTCGGACATCGTCATGTCCGTGAACTCCGGCGAGACCGAATACCAGGCGTACAAACGGGACCGCGACGCCGAGGAGAAGCTCCTCGATCGCTTCCGCGACCCGAAGGACCCGCTGAAGATCCTGATTGTGACGTCCAAGCTGCTCACGGGCTTCGACGCGCCCATCCTCCAGACGATGTACCTGGACAAGCCGCTCCGGGACCACACCCTGCTTCAGGCCATCTGCCGCGTGAACCGTCCGTACAGCGAGGAGAAGACGCACGGACTGATCGTGGACTACCTCGGCATCTTCGACGATGTCGCCCAGGCGCTCCAGTTCGACGAGAAGGGCGTGCGCAAGGCGGTCTCGAACATCGCCGAACTGGTCGACAAGCTGCCCGCTGCGATGCAGAAGTGCCTGGTGTACTTCGCGGGCTGCGACCGCACGCTGCAGGGTTACGAGGGCCTCATCGCGGCACAGGAATGCCTGCCGAACAACACCGTGCGTGACGCCTTCGCCGCGGACTTCAGCGTGCTCGCGAAAATCTGGGAAGCGGTGTCACCGGACCCCGTGCTCACCCAGTACGAGAAGGACTTCCGCTGGCTGGTGCAGGTGTACGAGTCACTGAAAACTTCGACGGGCACGGGGCGTCTGCTGTGGCACCGCCTGGGGGCGAAGACGATTGAGCTCATCCACCAGAATGTCCACGTCGATGCCGTGCGTGACGACCTCGACGCGCTGGTGCTGGATGCGGATCTTCTGCAGGCCGTGCTTGGCGACCCCGACCCGGAGAAGAAGGGGCGAGAGATCAGCATCAAGCTCACGGCCAGTCTCCGCAAGCACGCGGGAAAACCGAAGTACAAAGCCCTCGCGGAACGGCTTGAGGATCTCAAAAACCGGCACGAACAAGGCTTGCTGGTGAGCATCGACTTTCTGAAGGCGCTGCTCGACCTGGCGCAGGCCGTCGTGCGTCTTGAGCGTGAAACGCCGCCGGCGGAAGAACTTGACCGGGGCAAAGCGGCGCTCACGCAGCTGTTTGAAGAGGCGAAGAACGGGAGCACGCCGGTGATGGTGAAGCGCGTGGTAGACGACATCGACGAGATCGTCCGGGCCGTGCGATTCGACGGTTGGCAGAACACGCACGCGGGCGAGCGAGAAGTGAAGATCGCCCTCCGCAAGACGCTGTTCAAGTACAAGCTGCACCAGGACAACGAGCTGTTCGAGAGGGCATATGGGTATATTAAGGAATACTACTGAGGATGATCAGCGGGCTTCTCTCATGCCGCAGATCAGACTGGCCATTCTGCACAAACGAGGCCCGGTAGTCGCGACTTGATGGACACATCATCGCGGAGGTGACGAATGTACGTTCACGGTGTCGAGCCGACTCTTGACACTCTGACCTTTAGGTACATCGTACCGCACACGCCGTCGAGGCTTGACGAGGCCACACCGTTTCAAATGCACTCGCCCGGCCTGTTCGAAACCGCGTCTGCGTTTAATCGCATTTCGGTACTACCCCGCGACGCTGCGGAATTGGTGGCTGATCAGACGACTTTGATCGGGGGAAGGATCGCAGGACGAGGTCTGTCCGTACTGCCGGTCCCCATGGAACTCTTGGAGACCGCGATAAGCATGCTGGACGATGCGCTCGTCGTCGTAGTGAGTTGCTCAACAGAAATTGCGATGGCTGTTGCGAGTGTGCTGCAAGAGCTTCCGCATCCAATATTACACGTGATGGCGGACTCTCCGGCACTCAGCCGATCCGGACTCAGAGACTACTGCTTAGCAGTGGCCTCGTATTGGATGGATCGAGAGGGCCTGCGAAGTCATGCTGACGCACTTCAGAACGGTCTGAGAGACTGGGTAGATCCCCTTGATCGGCACGAGCTAGGATTCAGGGATTGGAACCATCTCCTTACCCTTCCCAATATGCGAGCGTTAGAGGGTGTGGGGTACTTTGCTCAACGGTGGAACGGCGTACCTCTTATTGGCCTCAACAATGAACCCTACTTTGCGGCGATCAAGGAGTCTGTAACGCCAATTGTTAAAGTACGGAATGCACTTATTGAAGAGAATGCGCCAATTGGAGCTCTTTCACGGACAGACCTCATCCTGACTGTGCCGGGGGTGTTGAAGCATTGGAGGCGCAGCAAGGATCTGCCCACGTTCGTGAAAGAGCACGAGAAAAAGACCGTGAGGAGTGTATTGCGGCAGATTGTGGCGCGTGAGTCGTACAGCTTCAGCACTGAAGTTCCTGAAGGAACGTCACACGTCGAGGCTCTCTCTTGGCCTTCAGTCCAAAGTCTGCTGTACGCGAACAAGGTCGACTTGGAGGTATACACGCAAATGCTCGCCATTCGCGCGGGATCAAGCTTCGCACCTGTTGTTCGCCTCCCTGCTGGCGCAAATGGGGCCTTCACCGAACTATCTCAGCTGGCAATAGCGACGCGTGCGCATAGGGGAAACAACTTCCACAAGCTAAATCGTTTAGCTCGCAATCTGTCGGCAAGGCTCTCCAAAGATGTGCCTGGCTGGATCATCGATCTCGTGAAGCACTCCGACAGAATTAAGCTTGTAAGCGATGTTCCGCTTGAGTGGATGAGTATCGATGGATTTCCACTTATGTTGACCGCAGACGTATCACGAATCCCAGTAACACCGGGAAATCTCTTTGCGCAGCTCATGTTGCGATGTACCGAAATGCCGATTCGGGAGGTCGCCTTTCAGGACG
Source organism: Planctomycetota bacterium (assembly GCA_023412695.1). GTDB lineage: Bacteria > Planctomycetota > Phycisphaerae > Phycisphaerales > UBA1924 > JAHBXL01. Next base: position 3,729 of record JAEYNG010000109.1, read on the forward strand.
TATTGGTAGTTCGATCGTTTAAGCGGGACGATCCGATTCGTTCACTGTTGGAACACTCCATGCAGTGTTACGGCCGGGAGGATGCCCCTTTTCCGCGATACCGAATAGTGGACGTTGGTACTCGGTCGGAACTGGTGGGTGCCTTAAACGAGTTTCGCGGAGCTATACTGATATATGACGGCCACGGGGTGCATGCACAAGCGACCGATGTTGGGGAGTTGGCGCTTGTCAATGAACGGGTCAATGTGTGGGAGTTGAGGGGAGAGGCAAGAATACCTCCGATCGTGCTCCTCTCCGCGTGCGATACCCATCCCTTCGATGCGTCGCATATGACCGTCGGTAATGGCTTCCTCGTCGCAGGAGCCATGACCGTGCTGTCTACCAGTGTGCCAGTAAATGGTATCGAGTCGGCCGCCATGATTGCGAGGCTCTTGTATCGGGTAGGGGCTTACCTGCCTCTGCTTATCAAGCAGCGGCCCTGGCGCTCCTTTCGTTGGTCGGAGATTGTTCCAGGGCTTCAGAGACGGAACTATGCAAGCGACGCCATTCGCAGGCTCACTCGACTGGGAGTTCTGAAGTGCCGGGAGGAAGTCGCAGTTCTCGCCCTTATCGACGTTGGAATGGCAATCGATCAGGGAAGGGACTGGCTGGGCTTGCTTATCAAACGCATCGCGGATATTGCGGCCTGCTCGGAGGCGCACGCACGCGAGCAGCTTCGAACGCAAGTATCGTTTGCGGAGTCTCTCATGTACTCGCAGCTGGGGAATCCCGAGTTGATTGTCGGTGTAGGACCGGAGACAATCGACGGCAAGGACGACTAGAGCAAGTCCAATGGATGGCGGCTTCAGTCTAATGCACCTCA
>JAEYNG010000160.1 GCA_023412695.1 Planctomycetota bacterium
GGGACGCGGGGACATGCGCCGCGGGATTGTTGGGGCGGGGGTGGGCGGGGTTTCGAGGGGGGGGCTTTGGCGGGGGCAGACCGTCACGCGCTGGGGCCTGCACCACCAGTGCAGACGCGGCACTATCACGCGATGCGGATGCTATTCCACAGCGCTTGGAAAATGATCGAGAAGATGACGGCACAGACCATGGCCGCGGCGATGAAAACGGAGATCGTCGCTTCGAGGTCCACGCGTTGGAACGGGCTTCGCTTGCGTGTGGAGATCGCGGTGGCGAGTGCCGCGATGATTGCAAGGATCAGTACCGGTGGCGACAGGAGCGCGCCGACGGCGGTCAAGAGGTACTCGCCGACGGATCTGTGGAGGAAGGCGTATCCGGCCATGCCGAGGATCACGTAAATGGCTACTGCGATGAACCAGTAGAGCGGCCGGAAGTACCAGGCAGTCACTTTGGGGATCGCGCGCAGGGTGGATGCGCATTCGGGGCAGGGCTGCTGCGCACGGAGACCCTTGAGGTCGTAGCCGCATTGTGCGCAGATGATGGTGGACGATGTTCGTACCGGCACAGCCTACCTCAATCGACCGATGCTTGTGCATGCCGGCCGCGGGGCGTGCGGCGTCAATCCGGCGTGTATTTCACCTGCTTAGTGAACTTGCGTTGCCACTTCATCGGCACGTGGATGTGGTCTTCGAGGTCGCCGCTCCACTGGGGCTTGAGGCCGTGCTTGCGGAGGGCCTTGACGACGAGGAGGCCGATGGCGACGCTCTCCTTAGGGTCGAAGTCGGGCGTGCCATAACCGAGGTTGAGGCCGTGGCCGAGAACGGCGATGGTGGTGTCCTGCTCGTGGAAGTAGGTGTAGCCGTCGAAGGTGTGCTTGCGCTTGTTGGCGCGGGCGACTTCTTCGACGATGGCGTCGCCGCCGCAGGTGCCGCAGCACCAGAAGTTCTGGCGGGCGAGGATGCCGTCCTTCTCAAGGTCGGCGAAGGCGCGATCGAGGCGAGTGTTGTCGGTGATGGCGGGCCAAGACTTCTGGTCGCGCTTGTGGGCAGCGCGGGCGAGGGCGAGGATGGGCTTCGAGAGTTTCTTGAGCTTGGCCTTGGGTCCCATGTCGTCGTACATCTGCGCGGCGAGGCGGATGATCGTGGCGTCGTTGAAGTACCCGGCGATGACCTGCTCGCCGATGAAGTCTTCGAGTTGTTCTTGGAGCGTGGGTTCAGGGGTTTCGGATGCGGGGTCAAAAAGGTCGAGCTCGACCCAACCCTTGGGCGGCGGCGGGGCTGACTTGCTGCGAGAGGCGTTGCGGCTCGCGGTCTTGGCGCGTGCGGCGACGGTACGTTTGCCGGAGGCGGAGGTGCGGCCCGAGGCGGCGACGGAGGCGCGTGCGCTGGACTTCCTTGTGACCCTCTTTCGAGCCGCGGCGGCAGTTCGCTTGGATGCGGAGGTGCGTTTCTTGACGGTGGTCTTCTTGCTCATGAGTGGAAGAGTGTAAAGGGGTCGGGTGGGTGGGGAGCGGGAAGATGGGGATTCGACGAGAGCGTTCGCCAACCGCCGGGCCGAGGAGCTGTGTCGCACCTTCAGTGCTCGGAAGAAGGAAGGAGGTACGAGTGGTGGGCGACCTGCACCCGGGGCTGACGCCCCGGGCTCATGACGGACGCCGCGTTGCGGCGGGGAACGCATGCGATCTCCGCACGACGGGGCGCGTGCTCCCGACCCGGGGCTTCGCGATCCGACTCGCGCACCAGGCGTAAGCCGAAGCGGCCTCTTCCGTGAACGAGTCCGCAAGACTCGCACTGCAACCACATTCCGCGGACCTTGTCCCCACCGACTGGACTCTTGCGGTTGCAAAACGGACAGTTCCATCGGAGTCGGTCCGTGACCATCAGCAGGCCGAACACTCCGCCGAGGACGCCTACCGCGAAAACGACGATCACAATACCCCAACCCAATACCACTCGCTCCGAGGGTGGCATCAGGAAAGCAAGTGCGACAGCAAGAAGCAGCGCAACTGGACCGATGAGGCGTGTCAGGTATAGCCACAGCTTGAACATTGCCGATCGCTTCGGAGCGTTTCTTCAACCCGGGGCTTCGCGATCAGGGCCTTGCTCAGCCCCGGCGTCACACATAGTTACAGATTGCCCCGCCGCTCCTGCTCGAGTTCGAGGGTCTCGAAGAGGGCCTTGAAGTTGCCCTTGCCGAAGGACTCGCGGGCTCGCGTACGAATGCACACCGCGAAGCGCCTTTCGGACAGGACCTCAGCCTGCACGGCGTCGGTTGCCAGCCGAGCGGCCCTTGCCCCGCGACTCAAACCCGATCGATACCACCATGAGCAAATCAATGATGTGGTAGGAGCCATCGTCGAGAGCCACGAAGATCTTGCGGCCCCCGGGCATCATCGCCATGAACTCCGGGTGGGCCACGGACATGACGCGGCCGTCGGCCAGGTGGAGTGTGAAGGGCTTGAAGGGCGTCGCCGAATACGCGGACTTGATCTTTTCTATTGTCATGTCTCTAGGTCCTCTCAGTATGCCCGATGCCGCAAGTTTATAGATTCCCCCGCCGCTCCTGCTCGAGTTCGAGGGCTTCGAAGAGGGCCTTGAAGTTGCCCTTGCCGAAGGCCTGGCTGCCGCGGCGGCAGATGATCTCGAAGAAGAGCGTCGGGCGGTCCTGGAGGGGCTTGGTGAAGAGCTGGAGGAGGTAGCCCTCATCGTCGGCATCGACGAGGATGCCGAGGTCCTTGATCTTCTGATGGTCTTCCTTCACGCTCTTGCCGGACTGCGCGAGCATGGGCTCGATGCGCTTCCAGCACTGCTCGTAGTAGGAGTCGGGGATCGAGAGGAAGTCGACGCCGCGGGAGCGGAGGGCGGCGATAGAGGCGAGCTCGTCGTCGGTTCGGAGGGCGAGGTGCTGGACGCCGGGGGTGTTGTTGTGCCAGTCGAGGTATTCCTGGACCTGGGACTTCTTCTTGCCGGGGGCGGGCTCGTTGATGGGCATCTTGATGAGGCCCTGGCCGCTGGCCATGACCTTGGACATGAGGGCGGAGTAGTCGGTGGCGATGTCCTTGTCGTCGAATGACATGAACATCTTGAAGCCGAGGACGTCCTCGTAGAACTTCACCCAGTGGTTCATCTTGCCGAGCTCGACGTTGCCGACGAGGTGGTCGGTGTACTTCAGGCCGCAGGGGTTCTTGGCGTTGAAGTCGTTGAGGGCCTTGAAGAGGCCGGTCTGGGCGAAGCCGGGCATGAACTTGCCGGCTCCGGTTCCGTGGGCCTGCTTGACGGTCGGGAGCGCGTAGGGGCCCGCGTTCGGACGCTGCACGAAGGTGTGGATGGTCTCGCCGTAGGTCTTGATCGCGGCGACGACGATGGTGCCGTCGGCATCCTTGAGTTCACGCGGCTCGTAGGCGGACTCGCCGCCGTTCTTGAGGGCCTGGCTCCACGCGGCCTCGGCGTTGTGGACGGTGAAGGCGACGTCCTTCACGCCGTCGCCGTAGAGGCTGACGTGGCGGGACGCGGGGTGATCCTTGGTGAGGCCGGTGGTGAGGATGAAGCGGATGTTGCCCTGCGTGAGGTAGTAGTGGGCCGCCTCGCGCGAGCCGGTGGTCTGGTCGCTGACCTGCTCGCACGTGAAGCCGAAGCAGTGGCAATAGAAGTAGGCGGCCTGCTTGGCGTTGCCGCAATAGAAGCGGACGTGGTCGACGTC
>JAEYNG010000199.1 GCA_023412695.1 Planctomycetota bacterium
CCTCCGCACCCTCCTCCGCCGGCCGCTCCGGACGTTCATCGTGGACGACCAACGGTCCTACCGGGGCATCGAGATCCTCGTCGCGGCGTTCCACGTCGCCGAGGCCGTCGCCGCCTCCTCCCGGTCCCGCACCGTCGGCGTGCTCCTCCCGACCACCGGGGCCTTCCCGATCGCCGCCCTCGCGGCCTGGATGCTCGGCCGAACGGTCGTCCCCCTGAACTACCTCCTCAAGCCCGAGGAACTCCGCTACATCATCGAGGACTGCGAAACCGACTGCGTCATCACCGTCGGCCCGATGCTCGAGTTCCTCAAGTCCAGTCACAAGGAAGATCCCACCGGCCTGCTCACCCGCGACGGCCGCGTGTCGCTCCTTCGGATGGACCACATCGACTTCCGCGGCGTGCCGGAATGGCGCATCCCCGCGACCGCCCCAGAGGATGATCTTGCCCTCCTGCTTTACACCTCCGGGACCAGCGGCAAGCCCAAGGGCGTCATGCTGTCGCACGGCAACGTCACGTCCAACATTGACCAGATCGTCGAGTGGGTCGGCTTCACACACCGCGAGGTGCTCGCGGGCGTACTGCCGCAGTTCCACACCTTCGGCCTTACCGCCCTCACGCTCCTGCCGCTCACGGTCGGCTGCAAGGTCGTCTACACCGCCCGCTTCCTCCCCGCGAAGATCGTCAAGCTCATCCGCGAGCACCGCGCCACCGCCCTCATCGCCATCCCTTCGATGTACAACGCGCTCCTGCACGTGAAGGACGCAACCCCGGACGACTTCGTGAGCCTCAAGTACACCGTCTCGGGTGGCGAGCCGCTGCCCGCGGCGGTCTTCGAGGGTTTCCGTGACCGTTTCAAGGTAACATTGAACGAAGGGTACGGCCTCACCGAGACCGCGCCGGTTTCAAACTGGTGCCGCCCGCACGAGTTCCGCCTGAAGTCGGTCGGGCGTGCGCTCCCGCGGATCAGCGAGCGCATTGTCGATATCGAAACGGGCCAGGACCTCCCGCCCGGGCGCGACGGCGAGGTTCGCATCAAGGGCCCCAACGTCATGCAGGGGTACTTCAAGCGCCCCGACGACACCGCCGTGGTGTTCGACGATCGCGGCTACTTCCGCACCGGCGACATCGGCCGCATGGACGAAGAAGGCCACCTCTATATCACCGGCCGCCTGAAGGAGATGATCATCGTGGGCGGCGAGAACGTCTTTCCACGTGAGATCGAAGAGGCCCTCAATGACCACCCCACCGTCAAGGATTCCGGCGTTGTCGGCATGATGGATGAGATCCGCGGCGAACTCCCGATCGCGTACGTCGAGATGCGCGACGATCCCAGCGGTCAGGAAGGCGCGAAGATGCCGTTCAATGAAAAGGACCTCTTGCAATGGTGCCGCGAGCACCTCGCGGGGTACAAGGTTCCGCGCCACATCCGCGTGCTCGATGCGCTGCCGCGGAACCCAACCGGCAAGGTCATGCGGCGGGAACTCAAGAAGCTCGCGGCAGGGGAGTGACAGGCGGCGCAGCGCCGCACTCGGGGCAGATAGCATCGGACGGCAGCCCGCGCCGGTCATAGGCGCACTGCTGACAGAGCCCCGCCCGCTCCGACCGAACCACCCGGGCATGTCGATGCCGGAAGAAAACGGCCATCGCAAGCGCCGGCAGCGCGAGCATCCAAATCGGGATGGTCACATACCAGGCGCCATTCAGGCCCACGACCGAGCCGACTTCCGGCATGCGCGGGAGCAAAGATACCTCAGGCGTTCGCATGAGCGTCCAGCCCGTGTCCGCGCCGTGGTCGGCGCCGAACCAGACAACCCCCAGCATGCCACCATTGACGTTTAGCCCGGCGTGCGTCCCGATCCGCCAGCAGTACCACCAGCCGCTCGCCAGCCAGACGGACACGACACCGACCAGAACCGCGGTCGCGGTCCACTTCAGGGCGGCCAATGACCGTCGGCTGAGCATCGCCACTCAGCATACCAGATGGGGCGGATCGCGACGGGGCCACGGGGAGTGTGCGTCTTTGTGGAGCGAACGAACTGATATCATGCCCCCGGCGTCTTGTCGCGCCGCCATGGCCGCTTCTCCGGCCGACCGTGGCTCCATGATCCACGCTCTTTGCTCAAAGGACCCCACGATGCATCGCTTTGCCCTTGCCCGAAGTGTGACCTTGATCCTGACCCTCTCCGGCTCGGCGATGGCGGTCGCGGCCGGCGTCGCCGTTCCGAATCCCGCCCCCCTCGCCGCGCAGCCGCCGGCGCAGATCGTCTACCCGAAAACACGGACCGTTGACCACGTTGACACCTATCACGGCGTGAAGGTCCCGGACCCGTACGCCTGGCTCGAAGAGGCAGACACGCCCGACTCGACCGTCTGGCCCGAGGTCGAGGAGTGGATCACTGCGCAGAACAAGCTGACCTTCGGCTATCTCGACTCGCTCCCGCACCGCGACTCGATCCGCAGCCGCATGACCGAGTTGTGGGACTACGAGCGCTTCAGCGCGCCCAGCGAGGAGGCCGGCCGGTACTTTTACTCCCGCAACACCGGCCTGCAGAAGCAGAGCGTGATCTACGTGACCGATGACCTCGACGGCGACGCTCGCGTACTGCTGGACCCCAACACCCTCACCGAGGACGGCACCGCCGCGCTCGCGGGCGCATCGGCGTCCCCGTGCGGCCGCTACTGGGCGTACGCCATCTCCGACGCCGGCAGCGACTGGCGCACGTGGCGTGTGCGCGACCTTGCCACGATGAATGACCTCGAGGACGAGATCCGCTGGTCGAAGTTCACCGGCGCATCGTGGAGCAAGGACGGCAGCAGCTTCATCTACAACCGTTACAAGGAGCCCGCCGCGGGCGAGGCGCTCCGCGCCTCCGACGATCCGCCGCAGGTCTGCCTGCACCGCATCGGGCAGATGCAGGTCGAGGACCAGGTGCTCTTCGAGATGCCCGACCAGAAGGAATGGTCCTACGGCGCGGGCTTCACCGATAGCGGACAGTTCATCATCCTCGGGCTTGGCAAGGTCGGCAGCGTTAACGACAACATCTCGTACATCGATCTCCGCAAGGGGACATCCGGACAGGAACAGCCGAAGATCGTCCCGCTGTTCGACCAGCTCGACGCGCAGTACTCATTCATCGATCACGACGGCGACACGTTCTGGTTCGTCACCGATGCCGATGCGCCGCGCAAGAAGGTCGTTGCGATCGACATCAAGAGCCCGGACCGCTCGGCCTGGAAGACGCTCATCCCCGAGTCCAAGGACGCCATCCAGAGCGTTTCCTGCGTTGCCGACCACTTCATCGTCGAGTACCTGCAGGACGCCAAGAGCGTCGTCAAGGTGTTCGATCTTTCCGGCAAGCATGTCCGCGATGTGGACCTGCCCGGCATCGGCTCAGCCTCCGGCTTCGGCGGCAAGCGCAGCGACAAGGAGACCTTCTACAGCTTCACCTCCTACACCAACCCCGGCGCGACATACCGCTACGACGTGCTCACCGGCAAGTCCACGCTCTTCAGGCAGCCCAAGGTCAAGTTCAACCCCGACGACTACACCACGACGCAGACGTTCTATAAGTCCAAGGACGGCACGCGCGTCCCGATGTTCGTGACGCACCGCAAGGACCTCAAGCCCGACGGCAACCTCCCCACCCTGCTCTACGGCTACGGCGGCTTCAACATCTCCCTTACGCCAAGCTTCAGCCCCGCCGTCATGACGTGGCTCGAGATGGGCGGTGTCTACGCCGTGCCCAATCTCCGCGGCGGCGGCGAGTATGGCCGCGAGTGGCACCTCGCGGGCACCAAGACCAACAAGCAGAACGTCTTCGACGATTTCATCGCCGCGGCCGAGCACCTCATCTCCTCCGGCTACACCAATCCCAAGAAGCTCGCCATCCAGGGCGGCTCCAACGGCGGCCTGCTCGTCGGCGCGTGCATGACCCAGCGTCCCGACCTCTTCGGCGCGTGCCTCCCGGCTGTCGGCGTCATGGACATGCTCAAGTACCACACCTTCACCGTCGGCCGGTTCTGGACCGCCGACTACGGCTCCGTCGCCGACGAGAGCGAGTTCAAGGCCCTGCACGCCTACTCGCCCTACCACAACCTCAAGAAGGGCACCTGCTACCCGCCGACGCTCATCACCACCGGCGACCACGACGACCGCGTGTACCCGGCGCACTCCTTCAAGTTTGCCGCTGCTGCACAGGCCGCGCAAGGCTGCGCGAACCCGATGCTCATCCGCATCGATGTCCGTGCGGGCCACGGCGCGGGCAAGCCGACGCAGAAGCGCATCGACGAAGCCTCCGATCTCCAGGCGTTCCTCGTCAGGCACCTCGATATGAAGCCCGATCTGCACTGATCGCGCATCAAGCAGACCAACACCCGACGCCGTGGCGGAAACGCCGCGGCGTTGTCTTTCGGAGCAGTGGGGGATAAGGGAACAGCTTACGGTGCGATGCCGGTCTCGATCACCGATCGGGCGATCTCGACCAGCGGCTGGCGGCGGTCACGCGCCGCACGCTGCAGACGCTCGTGCGCCTGGGCCTCGCTCAGCCGGTGCTTCTCGACCAACAGCCACTTAGCCTGTTCGACCGTGCGGCGGTTCAGCAGGTTGGTCTCGAGCTGGTCGATCCGCGACTTGCGAAAGTCGTCGATCGCCGCGCGCTGCGCGCACACGCCGATCGCGACGCGCAGCTCCTCGGTGTTCACGGGCTTCAGCAGGTAGCCGAAGACACCCGAGACGTCCGGCCGCGCATGCATCCGGCTGATGTGCTCAGGGTCCGAGTACGCCGAGACAATCACGCTCGGGATCCCCAGCTCGGTCGCGATCGCCGCAGCCGCATCGATCCCGTCCATCCGCGGCATGCGGATGTCCAGCATCGCCATGTCCGGCTTGTGCTCCCGCGCCGCACGCACCGCCGCCTCGCCGTCGGCCACCACCGCGACCACCGTGTGGCCGAGGTCCTTGAGCGACGACGCGATGCCCGTCGCCACCAGCATCTCGTCGTCGGCGACGAGGATGCGGTACGGGCCGGTGGGGATCTGGACGCGCGAAGCGTCCGAAGAGGTATTGGCTCGACCCTGGGTGCTCATGGTTCGTGCGTGGACGGGCTCAAGCGTCGCGCTTGACATGTGCATCGGCCTTTCGACCCTCCGAAGAGTTGCCACACGGTCACGCGGGGAGAATCCCCGCGCCGTTGGGTTGAACTCTATCAGGCGCGCGGCCTGTGCGGGCGGTCGGCAGAAGAATACGCGGCACTTTTCAGGCGGTTCTCAGCGACCGATAATTGACGGCACGGACGCACCGATGGAATCACAGACCCACACACAGCTCCGACTCGCCGCCGTCGCTGCCATGCTCGGCGGCGGATGCTGCGCCGCGGCGTGCGAGGTCCGCTGCCCGATCTCGCGCTTCCGCATCGACGCCGCGGGTTATCTCGACCCGCTCCCCGCGCGGTTCCGCGGCGAGCCGCCCGCCTCGCTCTTCCCCCGCGCCCGCAACCCGCTCACGGTCGCGGTCGAGTGCAAGCAATCCCGCGCCGACTTCCTCCGAGACTCAAGGGAGACCCCTCGGCTCCTCGCCCGGCGGCGCGAGCTCGACAAGGCCAGGCTCTGCCTCGAGGACCGCATCATCCGCGCGTCCGAGCCGGAGCTCCGGCGCGGCGGATCGTCCCTCTTCAAGGAGCTCGAGACCTGGGAGTTCGACCGGAGCAGGCTCGCGTCCTACCGCAAGGTGATGCTCGAGCTTCGCCGGGTGGACGAGGCGCTCCATGGTCAGACGAAGTTCTGGCTGCTCGCCCGGTACCGACTCGCCGACCGCCTGTACATCGCCGCGCCCAAGGGGCTCATCGCTCCCGACGAACTCCCGCCGGCCTGGGGCCTGCTCGAGGCCGAGCCTCACCCCGACGGCATGCTGCTCACCGTCAGGGTCGCGGCCCCGGAGCTCGGCTCATCGGACACGCGCCGTCAGCGGCTGCTCCGCAATATCGCCGCCGCCGCGTCGCGCCCGGCCCTCGGCCACGGGCTTCGCCGCGCGCAGAAAAACGCCCCGGCCGTGGACCGGGGCGTCTGAGATTTAATCAGGAGTAGGGGAGTTTAGTGCGACTCACCGACCTGCCAGCGGAGGAAGGCGATGATGCTCGCCTTCGCGCCGATCAGGTCCTTGATCT
>JAEYNG010000248.1 GCA_023412695.1 Planctomycetota bacterium
GGGAAGTTCAAACCCCCCCCCGACGACAAATCCCTGCGAGGAGTCGCCGCCCAACAGAACAGCAGAGCCCCGGCGAATGCCGGGGCTTTTTCATTGGATTGCTAGCGACTGGTGGCGGCGGCCCGGCGCTTCGTCGCGGCCGGCTTGGGCTTTGCCCTTGGCTTCGACACCAATGTGGGCGGCTCGAGCAACGTCTTCGCCGCGGCGAGGACACGCTCGGCGTGGCCGGGGGTCTTCACGCTGTCCCAGCGCCTGGCGACATTGCCCGCGGCGTCGATGAGGTAGGTCGTGCGCAGCAGGCCCTTGTAGATACGGCCGTAGAGCTTCTTGGTGCCCCATGCCCCGAAAGACTCGCAGACCCGCGGCACACCGTCCTTGCCGGGCACATCGGCGAGGAGCGTGAACTTGAGCTTGTGGTTGGCCGCGAACGCCGCGTGGGACTCGACAGTGTCGGGGCTGATGCCGATGACGGCGACACCCAGCTTGTCGAACTCGGCTTGCAGGTCGCGCAGGCCACATGCCTGGTTCGTGCAGAGCGGGGTCTCGTCCTCGGGGTAGAAATAGATCACGACGGGGCGGCCGCGGAACTCGCGCAGGGTGCGCTTCTGGCCGTGCTGGCCGGAGAGGGAGAAGTTAGGCGCAGGGTGGCCGGGGTCGATGGTGGGCATGGTGATTCAGGCGCGGCCGTAGGACATGCGTTTGAGAAGGGGGACGAGGGCGAAGAGGACCAGGCCCGCGGCGCACGGGCCAACAACGAAGATGAGGAAGAAGCCCGCGTAGCCGGGGAGGATGAACTCGGCCTTGGCGATGCGGTCCATCTGACCGGCGGTCTGGTGGGCGATCCAGTTCGCGAAGAAGTTCGCCAGGAACCAGATACCCATCATGAGCGAGGCGAACTTGAGGGGCGCGAGCTTGGTGACGGCGGAGAGACCGACGGGCGACAGGCAGAGCTCGGCGCAGGTGTGGATGAAGAACGCGAGCAGCACCCAGATGGGCGCCGCGAGCTGGCCGCCCGCGTTGGCTTGCGCGGCGACGACCATGAAGATGAAACCGAGGCCAAGCGATACGAGGGCGATAGCCATCTTTGCGGGCGTGCTCGGCTCCATTCCGCGGACGGCGAGACGGACCCAGAGAGAGGCGAACATCGGCGCAAGCAGGAGAATGAACAGCGGATTGATCGACTGAACCCACTCGGTGGGGAACAACGCGGGGCCATTCTCGGGCTTGCCGCCGACGAGCCACGCGAGCCAGTCGGGGAGCGATCGGTCGCTCCGCTCTTCGGCAAAGACCGCGATCGACGAGGCGGACTGCTCGAACGCGGTCCAGAAGAAGATCACGAAGAACGAGATGATGCAGATGACCCAGATACGGCTCTTCTCTTCGCGCGTGAGGGGGCGCGACGCCTCCTGACGGGTCGCCGCGTCGGACTCTTTCGACGTCGGTGCGAGGCCGATGCCCGCGAGGTGCCTGGGCCGGCCGTGCAGATACTGCAGAAGGCCAAGGACCATACCGACGCCCGCCGCACCGAAGCCCCATGACCAGCCATACCGGATGCGGAGCCAACCGCAAATGAGCGGGGCAAGGAACGCCCCGAGGTTGATACCCATGTAGAAGATCGTAAAGCCGGCGTCGCGTCGCGGATCGCCCTGGCGGTAGATCTGCCCAACCATCGTCGAGACGTTGGCCTTAAAGAACCCCGTGCCGATCACCACCAGCGCAAGCCCTGCATACAACGACGGAAGCGTCTCGGCCATCATTGTGAAGTGGCCCGCGGCGATGATCACCGCGCCGATGATGAGGCACTTGTGCGTGCCGAGCCAGCGGTCGGCGAGGTAGCCGCCGACGATCGGGAGCAGGTAAACCAGGCCGCTGTACCAGGCCACGAGGCTGCCCATGCGCTCCTTGTCCCAGTTTAGGCCGCTCTGCTCCGTGTTGATCGTGAGCTTGTACTCCTGGCTCTTCCCCGGCTCAAGTTCGCTCACCACCGGTGAGTTCGCCTTGTCGATCGTGAAGTAGGTCTGCGGGTCCTCGCCGTCGCGCCGCACACGAACGGAGACTGTCAGAGTCTGATCGGTCGGGTTCGTGACGACCAGCCTGGCCTCGTTGTTCTCCCAGACGGCACGACCGTCCTTGTCAACCTCCGCCGACTTGCGAACGACCGGGTTCTGCGGCTGCTCAATTTTGAGATTCATCTCCTGCGGAACCGGCGAGTCCGCGGCGGGCGTCGGGCCTGTTGCGTCGACCGCGACGTGGTGAGCGAACGTGTGGACGATTCCTTGAGGCTCGGGCGCATCTTTCGGAGCGTCTTTCGCCTTCTCGACGACTTGCTCGACCTCAATGTAGTTGGTGTACCACCCAGGCGCCAGCGACGTCACCGAGATGATTTTGACAAGGTACAGGACCAGCAGCGCCTTCATGCCGTAGAAGCTGAACCGCTCCCACATCTCGGTCATGAACAGCACGCGCAGGCCGGGCGGCTGCCGGAGCTTGGTCACGTCGGTTTCGAGACCGCGGACCGCCGCGTCGTGGATCTCCCGCTCGCCGCCGAGTCCGCTGCCGGCCGTCTGGTTTGGATCGCTCATGGCCGGAGTTTAGCGGATCGGCCGCG